>DASTZT010000637.1:0-4337 GCA_035764225.1 Ktedonobacteraceae bacterium | reverse complement strand
GATTGGCGTACCTGCGGCCTGATCTGCATGCGCACAAGGAGCAGAGCAAACACAACGGGAGCCATTGCGCTAATCACATACACAATGGTCGCTCCGTGAAAAAGACCAATCAGCAGGCCGCCCGACGCAGGACCAATCACTGCCGAGAGTTGACCGACGCTGCTCCTCCAGGTCATCGCGTTCTCATATTCGCTCTCAGGAACGACCTGCGAGACAATCGCCGAACTGGCAGGATTGCTAAAAGACTGCACGCTGCCAATCACGACCAGACAGCCATAAATCAGGAAGAGCGAGCCTTGTTGATAGGATAGAAGTGCCAGGCTCAGGGAGGCGAGCGCAAGCACAATTTGCGAGACGAGAATAATATCCTTCCGATTATAGCGGTCCGAAATATAACCAGAAGGAAGAAAAAGGACGATGATGGGGATCACCTGCGCCAGCCCGACGCCACCAAGCACAAGAGCAGAGCTGGTACGTTCGTACAGTTCCCACCCAATCGCGACCGCGATCATCTGCCGCGCAAACATCGTCAAGAAAATACCAATCAACAAAAGCCGAAAACTACGAAACCGCAACGCGCCATAGGAGTCGCGCGCGCTATCATCTTTCTCTTCCAGAGCGGCCATAGCTGTCTCAATGCCCTCACTTTCAGCTAGATACATATGCCCTTTCTTTACCTAAACAGCCAGTGAGTGCGCTTAATTCCGTGAGCGTTGCAAATAACTCTGGCGCTATATATTATGAGCTTGTTCCGCTATGCTGTTGGAGGAAGTCCGCAACAGCGTGATGGCCCGCTTCCTGAGCGATATCAAGCGCCGTTTTCCCTGAAGCCATGCGCGCATCGATCTTCGCGTCATGCTCTAGGAGCAGTTTGACCATTGCCATCTTCCCATTTTGTGCTGCCTCCTGTAATGGCGTAAAATCGTCCGCTTGCGTCGCATTCACATCCGCTCCATGCGCTAACAGAGCTTGCGTGATCGCGATACTTTGAATCGCAACGGCAGAATGCAGCGGCATCACATGTTGAGCGTTCTGGGAGGGAAGATTGACATCGGCGCACCTTGCCAGCAGCAACTCGACAACGTCCAGATGATCGAAGAAGGCGGCCAGGCCAAGCGGCGTAAAGCCATCCGGGGCAATCGCATTGACGCGCTCAGGCTGCTCATCCAGCAACGTCGCCACACGTCCAGCCTGACCAGTTGCCGCCGCTTCAAAGATGTCGAGTTGAGGATTAAGGGCAAGCAGCTCGTGTACCATCGCCGATCTATTGTAATAGGTTGCTAACAATACGCCCGATACGCCCGATGATGTTCTAGCATTGATCAGCCCAGGCTCAGCCGCCAGCAATGCCCTCAGCTTCTCCACATCACCAGTTTGTATCGCCTCAAAAAATTGCTGTGTTGTCTCCATCTTCGTCTCCTTATTAAGTAAAACCCGATCAAGAACGTTCGAAATGTCGTATCGACCCGATTTATCACGTCCAATTCATTGCCCGTGGACTTCTCTCTTGTGGGCAACACGGGCGATAAATCGGACGCGCTGCAAGCAGGTCGGTACGAAGGGTTGGTTGACGATGGGCCGATATGGCAAGTTGTTATCGCAGGCGTGCTGCAACATCGTGGTGATTCCTTTCGCGTGCGATGTCAAACGGTATTTGTCCTTTGTTATCCCTGACATCAAGCTTCGCGCCCTTTGCCAGCAGCAGCTCAACCGTTGCCATATTGCCGCTATAGGCTGCGTGATGCAGGGGTGTCCAATGGTAGCTGTCCAGGGTGTTGATATCGCTACCGTGCTCTACCAGCAGGTGCGCGATCTCAAAGCGACGACCAGCCAGAGCGGCATGTAATGGCAAATTGCCAGTCGCATTTTTGGAGAGCGCGGCCACATCCGCTTCACGCTGCAACAGCACCAGAGCAACCTCCTTGTGACCAAAGAAGGAAGCCAGATGTAGCGGGGTCCAGCCATCGTGACTGTAGGTATTGATAAGGGCAGGATCGGCGTCGAGCAGTTGTTGCACGCGTTCGATTTCCCCAACTGCTGCAGCTTCAAACAGGTTCAGCGCAACGCCTCGCTCCAGCAGTAACCTCGTCACCTCCTGCGCCCCATAGTACGCCGAGAGCAGGACAGGCGTATCGCCTCCCTCCGACCATATGCGCAACAGGTTAGGATCATGATCTAAGAGCGCCTTCACGCCATCGATATCTTTCGCCTTAACCGCCGCGAACATCTCCCCTTTCAATCGCTGCAAATGCTCAGCCAGTTGCTTTGCTTGCGTCAACAGCTCACTGGCTGAATTGATACCAATAGTGACCAGTTGCGCCACCGCCTCAGACCTACTCTGAGCTAAACCGGCCTGAACGAGCAGATCAATTGTGTGCAACGTCTCGTCATCGACGCGTACCGAAATCACCGTATTGCGTGCCTGCGATGTATCCATACAATCCTCGTAGAAATTACAATGTAATTGAAGTTACGTTGTAATTATAGCGAAGAGGAAGGGAGAAAGCAAGAGGGAAGGGGCAAGAAATTTTACAATGGAGATGATTTATGATATAATATCCTTAACCCTTAGGGTTAATAGTATTATGTGGCTGGTTGGATTAGTGGATATTCTCTTTCAGGATCAGAAACTGGCTAAAGTATGTAATAGTGAACCCCAATTAGTGCGAAAATACGGCCAGGAACGTGCGAAATTGCTTAGGCGTCGCCTCGATGAATTCAGAGCTGCCGATAACCTCGAAGTATTGCGTTCGCTACCACAAGTAAGATGCCACGAGTTAAAAGGAAATAGAGAAGGCACATTAGCCGTAGACCTCAAACATCCTTACCGTCTTATTTTTGAACCAGCTAATAATCCCATTCCGAGAAAACCTGATGGTGGTTTGGATTGGACAGGTATTACAGCAATAAGAGTTCTTACTGTGGAGGATTATCATGGCTAACAGACCGCGCAATGAATATCAACCGGATCGTGTTTCATCGCCGGGAGAGACGCTTCTAGAAACCCTGGAGGCGATCAGCATGTCGCAGGCAGAACTTGCCAGGCGCATGGGTCGTCCAGTAAAAACCATTAATGAGATTATACAGGGAAAAGCCGCTATCACCGCTGAAACCGCCTTACAACTAGAGCAGGTTTTGCATATTCCGGCTGCTTTCTGGCTGAAACGAGAGCAACAATACCGCGAGTCGCTCGCCCGGCTCGCCGAAAAGCAGCATCTTGCAGGTTGGATTGAATGGCTAAAAGAGATACCTGTCCGAGAAATAATGCGCCGAGGTTGGATGCCATCCTGCTCCAACAAATCTCAACAAGTGTTAGAAGCTTTAAAGTTTTTTAGCGTAGCTTCTCCTGAAGCGTGGAGAGCTATCTGGGAGGATAAGGTCGTCGTATATCGCAAATCAGCAGCCCTCGAAAGCAATTTTGGTGCAGTAACGGCGTGGCTACGTCAAGGGGAAATAGAGGCTCAGGAGATTGAAACAGCTCCGTATGATGCTAATGCATTTCGAGATACTTTAAAGCATATTCGCACTTTAACTTTAAGCGAAGAACCTCCATCGGTTCTTCAGAAAGAGCTGACACAACTCTGTGCAAATGTGGGAGTTGCAGTGGTGTTTTTACAGGAACTGCCTAAAACCGGAATATGTGGCGCAACGCGGTGGATAACGCCAACGAAAGCGTTAGTGCAGTTGAGTTTGCGGTATAAAACTGACGATCAGCTCTGGTTTACCTTCTTTCATGAAGCGGGTCACATTCTCCAGCACGGGAAGCGGCAAATATTCCTGGAAATAGAGCAGAAAGATAGAAAAGAAGCTGAGGATGAAGCCGATAAATTTGCTTCAGATATGTTGATCGATCCGATCCAATGGCAACGTTTTGTAGAGGGTACCTCTTATCGTTCGAAAACAGGCATTAAACAGTTTGCCCAAACAGTGGGGATTGCTGCGGGAATTGTGGTTGGTAGGTTGCAGCATGAACAACGTCTGCCCTTTAAGCACTGTAACGATCTTAAACGCCGCCTTGAGTGGAATGTAGATGAATAACTTTGTCTTCACCTGCTGCCTGGAGGAGGAAATATTAATTCATAAAAATGATATTGGAATGGTAAAGCATGACAAGCTCCGAAATAAACGAAAAATACTTGCCTTTGAGAAAGTCGTCTAAATATAACTCTGGAGGTATAGGTGCTGGCTGAAAACCCTCTGCTGTTAATCGTATATCTTGATATATCTCGGTTCCATCTTGCCTGATTATTTGAAGATCAGACGAATATTCCAGTCCGAGCAGCTGCATAACCTTAGCATCAAATTTGGCAAGGCTGCCTAAGTGGGTCAATCTGCAT
>DASTZT010000636.1:0-6645 GCA_035764225.1 Ktedonobacteraceae bacterium | reverse complement strand
GACAATAAGGGGCAATTCACCATACCATTTTTTGGGGAGAAGACGGACCCTCAATTTGTGCTGATTGTGAGTGGCTCAGTTTCTCCTCTGCATCTCTCCGCTGTACAACAGCCGAGTTTGCCAGCGTATCCTCAGCTTTCCCCGTCATCTCTGGCACCTCAGACATCAGTAGATGGCTGGTTGTCGCTCGATGCGAGCAGGTTGAAATTGCCGACGGCCCAATTGCTCTACGTGTTTCAAACAGTGCCTGGGATAAAGTGCCGTTCTATAGGTCAAATGTGTCAGTCGGACGAGGGGTATCGCGCGTTGATCTGGGATTTTCCGGTGTAAATTTTGACCTGGGTCTGGCCTGTCGGTGTTTTTTGATGGGAACATACTCTCTACCAGACACCCATTGATATATGGTACGATTACCAACAATAAGTGAAGCCTGTTGGAGATCAGCAAGCTTCACTGGCCGATTCATCTTTTTCTGTTATTTGAGCACTGTATGGACAGTTTTCCTGGTTATATAATACATCGTATCTTTTCGTCAGGAACGCACTGACAGGCCTGATATATTTGCAGGCATACAGGTAGTAGTTTAGCAGAGGTGACCATGACGGTCGCCTCTTTTTAGGAAAGTGCGATTTTCGATGAACGATCCATTTTTGGCGCGGCGCAACGAGGCCGCGGAGCTATTTTTAATTCGACACGGTGACGCCATTCCAGAGGCAGACGAGATTATCCCCAGTGGTGTTTATGACGATCTCCCCTTGAGCAGAAAAGGGCGCAGTCAGGCAAGGGCGTTGACCGGGCGGCTGAAGGGCCTCTCATTCGACGCGGTGTATTGTAGCCCATTGCGACGCTGCCGCGAGACGGCAGCCCCCCTGGTTGAGCATCTCGGCCTGACGCCTGTGATCGTCGAAGAGATCAAAGAGATTCGACTGGGCCGCGTCTTTCCTATCCCCACCGTCACAGAGAGCGACAATCTGGAAGTGCTGACGCAGGCGCTGTCGGCTCGCCAGGCCGATATTGTGCGTATGGCGGGTGGCGCGGGCCATTGGGACGTGATTAAAGAGAGCGAACCCTCGAAAGCATTTCGCAAACGGGTGGTGGATGCCATTGATGCCATCGTCCAGCAGCGTATCGGGCAGCGCGTGCTCGTTTTCGCGCACGGTGGCGTCATTAACGCCTATGTCGCGGAAGTTCTTGGGCTAAACAAAGATTTCTTCTTCCCTTGTGCCAACACATCCATCACCGTAGTGCGGGCCAATAGCGAGGCGCGAGTGCTTTTTGTTCTGAACGATATCTCACACCTCAGTCTTCTTCAGAGCAGGGACGGCTAGCTATCTCATCTGCACGCGTTTCACGCTAGGGCTATGTCGCATTAGTGGAGCAGGCACAAGCGTGCTATCCTGCCGTCGTAAGCTTCTCGGCTTCTGAACTGGAGCGCGTAGCTCGTGCTTTTCCTTTTCACGACGGTAGCGATAGGCCGCATGCAGGATATATTCGGCGATGGAAGCCACCTTGCGCGGCACCCCATAAAAGCTGGGGAAGTCGTTGATATCGACCAGCATCAGGCCCTCTGGCGATTCCAGCACGTCTACTCCATAGAGATCCAGCCCGAAGACCTGTCCCACGCGCTGAGCCAGCTTGAACATCTCGCGTGATACCGGGATCTCCTCTTCCACCACAATGCCATGCAGAGGAGAGCTTTTCGTAATCGCCCGCACTTCCTGACCCGTGACGTACAATTTAATATCATAGCCGGTATTCTCAACATAGTGCATTGCCAGATAATAGGTTTTCTCGTCAAGTGTGAGTTGCGGGATCTCTTCTGGCGTGCGTACCAGGTGAATGTCCTGTAACGATGTGCCATTGCAGGGTTTGACCACGATAGGATAGATATCGTGCGGCACCTTGACCAGCGCACGCGGATGCCCGACAAAATAGGTTATCGGTACCGGCAGGCCACGCGCCTGAGCATAGGCCACCGCTACCGCCTTATCCCGCACCAGGCGAATGGCCCGCGAATTGTTGATGGTGGGAATACCGGCGGCTTCGGCGGCCTCCAGGATCGTCAGGCCGGGTCCATTGGAGACGGTTTTTAAGACATAGGCATCATAGTTCATCAGGGAAAGATCGGTCAGGCTGGTGACTGCGGCATAGGGTTCCAAGACATCAATTTCATGTCCCCACTGTTTTAACTGGTCGGCCACTACCATCGGCATCGGTTTATGCACGTATTTCTCTTCTAAAATGAAGCAGAAGCGCATAGCTATTCCTCCTTAACAACAATTTCGTGGGCGCTACATGTCATATCGGCGTTTACCGTCGTTACTATAGCCCATCATACTACTATGCGATAGAAGATACTATGAGATTGGTAACAAAAATTCTGTCGCCCTGAACTCCTCTTGACAAACTATATGGGAAAAACCTATGACGAGGGCCTCGAACTCCTGGAGTTCGGGCTATTTTCTTCTCGTTTGGAGCGTGGTATAATAAGGCCATGAGGCAACATCTAGTATGTATGCTCATCAAGCATACACGCCGCGCGACGATTGAACGCTACCTGCTTGCCGCCGGGTAGCGGTACACCTCCATACCTCAACCCCTTTTTTCTCTCTGTGGGGAGCAGTCACATCTATGATTCAAGATGCAATATTCTTTCGCCCAGATGTGTTTGTTACGTATAGCAGTATCTTGCTTCCGTGCAAACATAGCAGATCGGGCGGATGGTGAATTAGCGGGAGGAACAGATTTTTTATGGACTTAATGGGTAAACTGGCTAGCCTGGCTGCGCGTTACGAAGAATTGAATGGCTTAATGGCGCAGCCGGAGGTGCTTGAAGATATTCCGCTTTTGCAGCGTTACGGGCGCGAGCATGCGGAACTGGAAGATGTCGTTCACAAGTATAACGAACTGGTCGAGACCGATAAGCAGATTGCGGAGGCTCAAGAACTCTATAACAGCGAAGAGGGTGAGATGCGCGACCTGGCCTATGAGGAAGTCGAGCGTCTGAAAAACCACAAAGAGCAACTGCTTGAAGATGTGAAGGTGGCGCTGCTGCCCAAAGATATTATGGATGACAAGAACGCCATTGTGACCATCCAGGGTGGTGCAGGTGGTGATGAAGCGGCGTTGTTCGCAGGTGAGCTTTTCCGCATGTATGGCCGCTATGCCGATACCCATCGCTGGAAAATCGAAGTGATGGATGTCAATGAGACCGAGCAGGGTGGGATCAAGGATATCACCTTTGTCGTTAAAGGCAGAGGGGCCTATAGCCGTATGAAATTTGAGGGGGGCACTCATCGCGTCCAGCGCGTGCCCGTAACCGAGGCCAATGGGCGCATTCATACCTCTACAGCCAAAGTGATCGTCTTGCCGGAGGCCGACGACGATATAGAGATTGAGATCAAAGATACTGATATTCGCGTCGATGTGTATCGCTCGACCGGTCATGGCGGTCAGAGCGTGAATACGACCGACTCGGCTGTGCGTATCACTCATCTGCCGACCGGGCTGGTTGTCACCTGCCAGGACGAGAAATCGCAGCTCAAGAACAAGGCGAAGGCGCTGGGTGTGCTGAAAGCTCGCCTCTGGGATATAGAGGAGACGCGCCGTCAGGAAGAATTGCGCAAATCGCGCCGCTCCCAGGTCCAGACGGGTGATCGGAGCGAAAAGATCCGCACCTATAACTTCCCACAGGACCGCGTCACCGACCATCGCATTAGCTTAAGCCGCCATAACCTTCCTGGCGTGATGAACGGCGATATCGACGAATTTATTGACAATTTGATCTCGGTCGAGCAGGCGGATAGGCTGCAAAGCATGTTCCAGCAATAACTCGTGAGGCGAATGTGGATACCCTCGTAAACACTCATGTTGACGTATGCAGGAAATACATGCTGAGCTGGCAAAAAAGCTCCAGCATGACCGTAACGTAGATTGGGGATAGACGATACTTATGCCATTAGAACAACCTCAGGCCATACGCACGATTTTTTTTGATGCCGGATTTACGTTATTGCGCCCATCGCCATCTTCCGCAGCGGTTTGTCTGAAGGTCTGTGAGCAGCTTGGCCTCCATATCCATCTCGATCAATTACAGCCGCAACTGGTCGCTGCGCAGGACTACTTCTTTCGCCAGACGCGGCTTAACTGGCATATCTGGGCCGACGAGCAGGTCATCGCAGAGTTCTGGATCGGTTATTACATGAATCTGCTGCGACCCTTTGTCGAAGAGCACGACGAACGCCGCCTCTACCAGCTTGCGCAAGCGATTACTCTGGAGTTCGAACGGCATACAAGCTGGGAACTTTACTCAGATGTACTGCCGATTCTAGAGACGTTGCGGGCACATCATTACTCTCTAGGCGTAATCTCCGATTGGGGCATTGCCCTCGGACCAATTTTGCGCGGGCATCATCTCAACCAATATTTCGATTACCTGCGCGTTTCGGCGGTTACTCGTCACGCCAAGCCCTCGCCTGCCCTATACGAGCTGGCCTTGCAACGTGCCAACGCGATCCCAGACTATACCATCCACATCGGAGACTCGTACATTCATGATGTCCTGGGGGCGCGTTCGGTCGGGATCACGCCTGTGCTGCTTGACCGCCTCCATCAGTTGGAAGAGCGCCACGTCGATTGCTTGCTCACGTACTCATTGTACGGGCTACTCGACCTTCTGGAGATTGCGCGACCCGAAGGAAACGGTCAGAGCACATAGCTGTCTATGTTTTTGTACGATCTGCTTGTAGCAAACAGCTTAGTTGCCTCTGGTCGGAGCCGTGATTTCTCGCACCACCTCAACGCCGTTCGAGCGCATATGATAGAGGGCCAGCAGGTGTAAGAAATCGCCATTGTGCGGCAACGCTCCTAGCTGCCTGGCAATATCGACGGGGATATCATATGTCTGGACCGCGTTTTCTGGCACAACCACACGCCATTTCAGGTTATGCTGATTGGCATAGAGCTTGAGATGCATGGCGAGCTGGTGAACGCAAAGATCGGTGCAATCACCGACGATCACTGCCGCGCTAAGATCGTGGTGAGCGTTCAGCCACGGACCAAGCGTTGTGCCATGAAACGCATTGAGCGAATTTTTGTGTACAATGGTAAAGAGATCCGCGAAAGGCAAGGCCGCTAGTTCGGGAATGGTCTCCGCCTCGCTGGTATTGACCTGGCAATGCGGGGGAAAATCGGCAAATTCAACCGCGTCCGCCGGATGGCAGTCCTGTGGCAGCAAAAAGTTACGTACGCCAATAGCATACGCGCCCTTGAAAGCGTCAACAACCGTAGGAATGATGCCTTGCACGCGTGGGCTGGATAATGTCCCTTCGTGACAGAAGCCGTTAATCATATCGACGCAGAACAGGACCACGCGTCCCTGCTGCGCCTCGGCAGCAAAATCGTTCCATGAGATTGTGGGCAAGTCATGTTCCCACTCGACCAGCGCCCCAAGAAACTGAGCCGCCTGCTCCATAAAGTTGGCTGGTAGCGTTGAAACTGCCATAATACCGCTCCTTACTTGCATCTTTGCTTGACATCTCAGGTTTTGATGCGTATACACTTCAACGGTGGCGGGGCGCACGGCTCTCTCGACCCGTTTGAGGGATCGGAACTCTATAATTTGCGTTCCGCTTCAGGATTGAAGCGGTACAAACGAGCGGGCCGATGCGTCCCCTCCATCTTTTTCGCGCCAGTATCCTCCAGAATACCCGTCGCCAGAATCTTCTTACGGAAATTACGCTTATCCAGTTTGCGATGCAGAATGATTTCATAAACGCGCTGCAATTCGCGCAAGGTGAATTGCTCAGGCAGCAGATTAAAGGCAATCGTGGTGTATTCTAGCTTGCCACGTAAACGATTTAAGGTATATTCCAGAATCTGCGCATGATCGAAAGCCAGGGGCGGGAGATCGTAGACCGGGAACCAGCCCACATCGGCGGCATCGCTGGCAGCTTTGACATACAATCGCTCGGAATCGAGCAAGGCGAAGTAGACGACCGTTATCACGCGCGTACGTGGATCTCGGCCAGGATCGCCGAAAGTATAAAGTTGTTCCAGGTAAACATCCTGGACTTCTGTTTCCTCTTGGAGTTCACGTTTGGCAGCTGCCTCCAGTGACTCATCAATATTGACAAAACCGCCGGGAATGGCCCACATGCCTTCATAAGGCCACGCCCGCCGTTTCACCAGCAAAACCTGAAGGTCGCGCTGCCGCAGGCTCATCATCACAACGTCTACCGTGACCGATGGACGCTCATATTTGTTGACATCGTAATGATGCGCTTCAGCCTCCGATTGCTGCTCTTCCGTATGCACTCCTTCTTCCATGTTTCCTCGCGCATTATTTGCTATACTCTGCTCTTCCATGCTTCAACCCGCTCGCTAAATAACAAAATATCGTAACATATCTGGATCGGTTCCATCCCGACCCTCCGATGGGCGACCAGGACAAGCCCCACATACATTTGTTCGTCGCTCGAAAGGGTCTCGACAAATCAGGGACGATAACCTATACTAGAGTAGTAAGTAGTTAGCCACTGATTGCCCCGTTTACCTTTCGGCAGATACCCACCTTAGTGTAAATATTACACTAACAACTATACTCCAGGACTTCTCCCTTGTCAAGCCTTTTTCCCTGAGAAGAGA
>DASTZT010000635.1:0-11882 GCA_035764225.1 Ktedonobacteraceae bacterium | reverse complement strand
CAATAAGGTTTGATCGATAGGCGAGCAGTCCTGTGTCGGGTGCTGGTTCGCTGTCAGCATGCTCGCAGGCAATGCTAACGTATGGACTGGCGGCGCACTATAATTGTCAAGACCGGTGATGGCGTCAATAGAGTTGGCCAGGAAAGATGGTATCTTCGGTGGCGTGGCAGGCGCGTAAAAGGTACGGCCATTATATTTGTGTTGCACGAATTTTGTTTGTAATAATTTGGCAAACGTACTGGCCTTAGCATCGACCGCAAGGTGCGTACGCAGTTTGCTCAGGCTTAGCACAGCTCCTTGCGGAGAAAAAAAGTCTTTGATTTTCTGATACGTTGCGTCATCAATGCCAAGCTTATTGGCAAACGATTCCAGGTTCGAGCGCTGGCCCGGCTGGATCTTCTGCTGCTGAGCCTGTTTCAATAGATTGGGATCGATCTTAAAGGTGACGCGCACATGCAACTCGGTGTTATCCGGTAGAGGCCCGGTTACCGGCGAATTGAGCGCCTGGGCAGGTATCCCCAGATCGAAATTAGTAAATTGGAGCGGCTGCGGAGCGCCACAACTCGCCAGTGGCACCAGCAGCAGCAGCAATCCAAGTACCCCAACCATTGCCTGGCTCACCATCGAACGACATATTTTACTGCATAATAACATACAGAAACCTCCAAAACAATACCAGCAATGAGAGTGTGTGAGCATGCGCAATACTACCGAACAATAACCAGGAGCACTCTGTCTGACGAAACATGCTCACGCCTGTATTACGGTTTATCGCAACAAAACAATTCACCCACCCTGGCATTGTCAGGAGGAGACTTTCACATCATTGCTATTTCATGGGAAAGCTGTGCCGCAGGATGGACAGAAATGAGCACCCGCCAACGTCGGTCGCAGAGCGCCACATTGGGCACAAACCTGGACGAGCGACGAGCCGCAGTAGACGCAGTACAACCAGTCCGGCTGCACTTCGCGTTTGCAGGAAGAGCAAAACTGACCCGGTTCTGCCTGCATAGCCACAAGGCCACGCTCTAACACAATGCGCCGTTCAAGGCGGCCAGGTCTGAGTAAAGCGGCATCGACATCATCCGCTCGCGTGGCACTCGCCAGCACTACCATACGATAGTGCTTGTCCAACGCGTCCATTTCGCTGAGCAAGCTATATAATAACTGCTCGCGACCATCGTTTTTGCCTAATCTGGCAAGCGCGTCAATATCTTCAATTAAAAGAATACCCGGAGAGGTGTTTTTTGCCTGTTGAAAAAGATACTGCACATAACGTTGCCCCTTGTCGGCGATGCTACCTCGGCGGAAGAATGAGAGCTCCCGCACGGGCAATTCAAGATCCTCCAGATGCAGTTCACCTGCTTGCAGATCAGCCAGCAATTCAACGAGAGCCGCCATTGAGAACAGCATTAGCGGTACTACAGCCTCTCCCGCTATCGCCTGGGCCAGCAAGCGTCGCTCGTTGCCAGTCGAGCCGACGAGTAAAACTCCATGAGGAAACTTGCCACCCGTTAGATGAAAGACCGGGGCAGCCCTTAGATACTCGACAATCTCTCTGGCCTCACGCTTCGCTTGATCCAGCCCTATCACGTCCACAAACGTGACATTCGGGCGTTCAAACTTGCGCAGAATGCGCCGGGCCGTTCCCCTCGCATAGCTGATGATGCTCTGGTCACGCACTCTCGTATCGATAAGCTGATCGATATAAGCAGTGTAGGCCGCGCCAGTTTCTTGCGCCAGAGGATTTTGCAGCGATTCTAACGATGGCAGCAGTAATGCCAGCAAAGGCTGCGTACGACGATGACGCAACACGCCTAATAACAGATGATCGGCAAATACAGCGGTGGCATGCAGATGAGCAATAAAAGCGAGCGCCCAGTTAACGCTTTCCTGCGCCTCTCTAGATAACGGCAGCTCGCCCTCCTGCTGAGCAGTTTCAGCATCATTATGTGCAATGTTGGCCATCCTGGCCCGCATCGCCTTGATATCCATACCCAGGTTATCCAGTATCTGTACCACACGCTCATCATCCTGCAAAATAATAGCTAGCAGGAGGTGTTCTGGATCGATAGTCGGAGCGCCCATAGAGAGAGCCACGCGCTGTGCTGTACGGAAAGCCTCCTGCGCCGACGGGGTAAAACGCTCATTTTCACGGATACTGATGGTAGTAGTTGTCATATCGCCTTCCTCATGCCTCGCAAAAACATATCTGTCAATCGGCCAAGCTTCAATACAACATTCACGCATAGCACAGGCGTACCGTTACACTCCAGATCCTCCATTTATACGGCACGCCAAAACAACCTCCGACAATGGCATGGCGAAATTAAAGAAATGCTTTAAACATACGCGTGCTTCTGGCCTCTTAGACGAGGTACAGAAGCACATCAGGCAAATTAATGAGTTTGAGTTAACTGTCTGAGCTAGAGCGTTCCCCATTCGAGAAGATCTCCGGTATGAGCATCAAAAATCTCATACCCTTGAGAGACGGTCGGTGAAACGGGAACAGGGGCCAGAACGTATGTCGTAGCGAATGGTCCTTCTAAAACCACTTTGTATACCATGTCAGTTGTCGAATAAGCCTGAAGTTCTGCGCCTTGATTAATAGCTTGCTGACGAGTCATCAGTGTGACACTTTGAACTTTGATTGTGTGTCCGGCCATCACAGCTCCGCCAGGGAAAGGATGGCTTAAAGCATATTGCTGTACGTCCTGAGTACTAAATGCGATGGCTGCACTCGACTTTGGCGTCATACCAGGCGCAGGACGCATTGGTCCGCCACTTGTATGAACAGAGGGAGTCCCGTATACATTCTTCGGAGCAAATGCCGCCAGAGCTAGAATTCCAACGACAAGAACAAAAGCAATGACGAATGTCAAAGGCGAAAACCGCAGATAACGCATGGCTGGTTTTCCTTTCTTGATCTCAAGTGAATGCCCTGCTATAGAGATGTCGCACGGAACATTTTTGTGACACAGAGTTTTACAAATATTGCTCCTAATAACGGCTCCGCTGACCTCCCTTGAACCTGTTTCTTTCAGAGGCCCAAACCCTTTCAATTTTCCCTGTGTGTCGCCGAAAATGGCAGGAAGAGCATTCCAAAGAGCGGGCAGATTCCATTCGTACCGACCTCCCACGATGATGAAGTTTAACAACCAAGTTCGGTAAAAATTTTTCATCGCTGGCATCTTGGGCAGCTCAAAACCATTATCGGTTTTGGTCGTTAATGTTCATAATCGGGGAGCTACCGCGCGTCCGCTTTATCGCCGTTTTCCACCTCAAATCATGCCAACCCGCTACAGGGCAAGCGCAAGGCCCCCACCCAATTACCACCCATCCTTACACAGGTAGGTTTTTAAACGAGACAAGAAAAAGACAGGGCAATCTGCTACGATAGAAAAAAAGTCAAACACGCTAGGGTAGCGGAGGAAAGCCATGTCTCATCCCATCTCAGTATCGCAGTGGAGTCAAGAAGTGTCAAGACGATTTCCGCAGTTGAGCAAGCCACAAGCCCACGGACTGGCCAGTTATAGCCTGGGCATCGTGCTCGCTGGGCACTGTGGACAAAGTCGAGTAGCGCAGTGTCTGGCAGATCTGGAAGGACAATCGTGGCAGACGGTCCGCCAGCGCCTGCGAGAATGGCGCAATGAAGCTGAGGCCAAAAAGGGAGCGCATCGACAAACGCTGGCGGTCGGTCCCTGTTTCGCGCCCTTGTTGGGCTGGGTGCTCTCCTGCTTGCAGAGTCAGGAGCACCAGGTGGTGCTGGCACTCGATGCCAGTTCGCTCTCTGATCGCTTCGTCGTCCTCAGCGTGAGCGTGGTGGTGCGCAGTTGTGCCGTTCCCGTGGCGTGGCAGATGCTTCCAGCGGGGGTCAAAGGCTCATGGAAACCCATCTGGTTGCGGTTGTTAGATCAGGTGCATGAGGCCATTGCCCCGTCGTGGCAGGTGGTGGTCATGACGGATCGTGGCTTGTATGCTCGCTGGCTCTACCGACGCATCCAGCAGTACCACTGGCATCCGTTCATGCGTATCAATAGCAGTGCCAAAGCGCGCCCCGAAGGCTGCAAGCGCGGAACCCCCTTTGAGCCCGTCTGCCGACTGGTTCCGCAGCAGGGTTCAGAGTGGAGTGGGAAGGTGACCTGCTTTTCCAGCAAGGACTGCCGTGTGCATGCCAGCTTGCTGGCTCGCTGGGAACAGGGGTATCGCGATCCCTGGCTCATTCTGACCGATCTGGCTCCTAGCCAGGCTCAGGCTGGCTGGTATGGCTGGCGCAGTTGGATCGAAGATGGCTTCAAGGATTTCAAAGGGGGAGGATGGCAGTGGCCCTGCTCACGCATCACCGACGCGAGCCGAATGGAACGTTTGTGGCTGGCGATGGCGGTGGCGAGCTTATTGGTCCTGGTGATCGGCGCGAGGCAGGAAGAGCAGGAGCCTCGTCCCAATTTGGAGCACTTACCTGCCACCCACATCGCCCGACGCAACGCCGCCGCCGCACAAGCGCGACGGCAAGAGGCCCGAACCCTGGCTCTCGCCAGGGGAGAACCGGAGCCACGACGGCCCCAGCGTCCCAAGCGCGAACTGAGCTGTTTCCTGCGCGGGTGCTTGTGGCTGATGACTCGGTTCGTTTCTCTCCAGACGCTGGGGCCATTCCTCTTCCCGATGGAGTCGTTGCCCTCTTTCCCTCCATTGCCCGTTTGCGGCGGTTTCTGGGAGACTGGATGAAAAACCTACCTGTGTAAGGATGGGCTGGCGGGGCGGCGGGGGCCTTGCGCTTGCCCTGCTGGGGTTATTGATATTTCGAGTTTATAAGTTATTTCGGGGATAGGCGATAAATCGGACGCGATAGAATCAGGTCGGTACGAAGGGTTTAGCTTTACTTTTCGAGTGGTGGGAGCGTATAGGGGCGGTGGAAAGGCTCTGCTTATCAGGCTATGTTGCTTGCGATAGGTACTGCTCTATGCTATGATGCATCATGAACAATCGTTCTTATGCGTTAGAATATGCTGGGGGAGTACTCAGAAATATGGCTATACATCAACTTGCGCCCGATGTTGCGGCCAAGATCGCTGCTGGAGAGGTGGTTGAGCGACCGGCGTCGGTGGTGAAGGAACTGATCGAGAATAGCGTTGATGCCGCCGCGACGCAGATCCGGGTCGATCTGATGAATGGCGGGTTGCAGTTGATTCGCGTCACCGATAATGGGTGCGGTATCCCTGCCGATGAACTTCCCCTGGCCCTGGCACGGCACGCTACCAGCAAGGTGGCCCAGATTGATGATCTTGAGCATATTAGCACGCTTGGCTTTCGGGGCGAGGCCCTGGCGAGTATTGCTGCTGTGGCGGAGGTGACGCTGCTCAGCCACCATCGCGATGCAGATCAGGGCGCACAGATTAACGCCGTCAATGGACAATTTTCTGAGATCACGTCGGCGGCTTCTCCGCAGGGGACTACGTTGACGGTACGCAACCTTTTTAATTCGGTCCCCGCTCGTCTCAAATTTCTGAAGAGCCGCAATACGGAGGTGAGCCATTGCCTCCACCTGCTGGAGCAATATGCGCTGGCCTATCCCGAAATTCGCTTTAGCGTCTCTAGCGAAGGACGCCAGATTTTTGCGACGCCCGGCAATGGACAACTTTCAAGCGTGCTGGTTGAGGTCTATGGGCTACAGGTGGCTGAGCAGATGGTGCCGATTAGAAGGGCGGAGCATCCAGACAATGCGGAATATCCCATCGTGACAGGCTATGTCAGCCGCCCCGTCTGCTATAAAAGCACGCGCCAACATATTTCGTTTTTCGTAAATCGACGCTGGGTGCTGAGCCGGATGCTCACGGCAGCGGTAGAAGATGCGTACCACTCGCTGTTACTGCCTGGACGACATCCTATCGCGGTGGTGAATATCCAAATCGATCCCGCCCTGCTTGATGTCAACGTCCATCCGGCTAAGACAGAGATTCGCTTCCTGAAAGAACGGCGCGTCTTTGCGGCCATCCAACGCGCCGCACGCGCCGCTCTGCTGGAAGAGCCGGAGATGCCGCAATGGAGGCCACGCCAGGAACAGCCGCTAGAGCCTTCCCCCACAAAAACTCCGTCCCCTTCCGATGAGGAGAACGAAGATCTGCTGATTGAAGGCTTGACCGAACTGGAAGATAAACCTGAAGAGGCTCAAGCGTCTGATGCTGATAACGAGACCAATAGCTTTCCACTGGACAATCCCTGGATCACGGTCACAGAAGAAGAGACCGGGACGAAGCCGCCGATCCTGTCGCGGCTCTGGCAAAGTCATATCCGCCCGCCCGAACGCTCCGAGCCTGCCCAGGCTCCGGCAACACCCGGCGAGGAGCCAGAAACGCCACAACACGCGCAGCCTCTAGAGACTCCATCTTTGGGTGTGCTCCCTCCCCAGTCGCTTAAACCGGACAATAAAGTAATATGGCCGTCGCCTGAGGTAGCTGAAGAGGAGCATGCGCAGCCTGTCAACACTTCCGTTGAACCAGCCACTCAGCACACGCTGGGAAACACGATTGATCCGCGCCAAACGCGCCGTCTGCCACGTTTGCGTGTAATTGGGCAACTCTCACAAAGCTATATCATCACGGAAGGCGAAGAGGGCCTGTATCTGGTCGATCAGCACGCGGCCCACGAGCGCATCCTGCTTGAACGCATGGTGGCGGCGCTCAAAGCCCGTAGCGCCGTATCGCAGCTTTTGCTCACGCCCATCACGCTCGACCTTTCTCCTCGCGAACTGGAGGCCATCGAGGAACATCAGCCTCAACTGGAACAGCTCGGCTTTAGCATCGAGATCACCGATCATCGCACTCTGACGACGCGAGCGGTGCCGGGCGTACTGGTCAAACAGCTCAATGCTCGCTCTTTGCACGAGCTGCTGGTAGAATTGACGGCAGAAGAGAACCTGGGACACACCGAAACCTGGGAGGAGCGAGCACTGGCTAACGTTGCCTGCAAAGCTGCCATCAAGGCCAACTATTTCTTGACGGTGAGCGAGATGCGTGAAATGATTGAGCAGTTGGAGCAGACGAACGCGCCATATAGCTGCTGTCATGGGCGGCCCACGATGGTGCATTTTAGCCTTTCCGCGCTGGAGCACGAGTTCGGGAGGCGGTAGCAGATGCTGGTCGATGTGGTGACTGCTGCCGCCAGTTGGAATAGTGAACACGAGCTGCTGAGCTACCTTGTGCCCGTTGCGTTAGCTGCGGATGTCCAGCCTGGACAACTGGTCGCCGTGCCCTATGGGGAGAGGCTGGTTGAAGGCATTATCTGGCACACGCGGCCCCATGAGGAGAGCGACGAGTTTGATCCTGATATTGATCTACGTCCATTGCATACCATCATTGATCGACAGCCAGCTCTCCTGCCACACCAGATGGCGCTGGCACAGTGGATAGCCGAGTATTACGTAACGCCCCTGGCACAGGTCGCGCTAATGATGCTCCCCCCCGGACTCGTGCAGCGTTCACGCTATGTTCTGCGCCTGACAGAAAGCGATGAACAGCAACTAGGGGCAATGGCGCGGGAAGCCTCTCCACGTTTGCAGGCGCTGATTGGCCTGCTGCTCTCCGATGGCGAAATTGATGTCGCACGGCTCCAGGAGATGCTGGGCAAAAAGAAGACCAGGGAGCTACTCAAAGAGATCAAAGCGCACAATCTGGTTGAACGAGCGGCGCAATTGGACGCTCCCCGCGTCAAACCACGTATTCAGCGCGTTGTCCGTCTCGTTGCTCAAGGGACCATGTTAGCGCAATGGCGTGAGCAACGAGAACAACAACTGCAACGCTATCTCGCCGTCCCCGCCGCGATCAACCCCGAATCGAACGGTAGGGGCAAGGGGCCGGGTGGTGATAGGGAGGGGGCCTCGCGCTTGCCCTCTACCATCAATACCGAACCAACTGGTAGGGGCAAGGGGATGGGCGATGGGGATGCGGGGGCCTCGCGCTTGCCCAACCGCTCCGCACGCCCTGATCCCTGGGCCTTACCTGCCATTGCCACTATCGTTCAGCATCCGCAGGATAAAGAAGATCAGGCGATTCTGCATCGCCTCTCACGCCAGCTCGCGGCCATCAACCTGTTGGAGCAGAGCACTGGCAGCAATGCCCACTGGACGCCAAACAAGCTCTGTAAAGCGAGCGGGTTGACGCAAGCACAGCTACAACTGCTGGTACGGGAACAGATCATCGCCATCGAAGCGATTGAAATCAGGCGCGATCCTCTCAAAAATCGCACGATCATTGCCGATGCGCCGCTACAACTGACCGGAGATCAGCAGCAAGCCCTGGACGAGATCCTGACGCAACGGCATCATAGCAAGCCCATCCTGCTGCACGGCATCACTGGCAGCGGGAAAACCGAGATCTATCTCCAGGCCCTGGCGGCCATCATCGCGCAGGGCAAACGAGGCATTGTGCTGGTGCCCGAAATCGCACTGACCACGCAGGCGGTGCAGCGCGTGGCCGCGCGTTTCCCGCAACGGGTCGCCATCATTCATAGCGAACTGGGCGCGGGCGAACGCTACGACGAGTGGCGGAGGATTCGCGCTGGCGAGATTGATGTAGTGATCGGCTCCCGTTCCGCGCTCTTTTCACCGCTCCCCGATCTGGGCATTATCATTATTGACGAGGAGCACGAGTCAGCCTACAAACAAGCCGAACTCAGGCCCACCTATCATGCTCGTCATGTTGCTTGCGTGTTGGGGCGTCTGCTAGATATTCCCGTTGTGCTGGGGAGCGCCACGCCTTCCGTCGAGAGCTTTTATCAGGCTGAGCAGGGCGATTACCATTTGATTGAACTGCCTGGACGCATCAGCGGAGCATTGCCGCCCGTTGAAATTGTCGATCTGCGCAACGAACTGCATTCGGGCAATACCAGCATCATCAGCCGTCGCTTGCAGGAGGAGATCAAACTTGTACTGGAACAGAAGCAACAGGCTATTCTGTTTCTGAATCGGAGGGGCGCGGCGAGCTGCGTATTGTGTCGCGATTGTGGCTTCGTCGCCATCTGCGACCGTTGCGATATTCCCCTGACCTATCATGCCACCGAGCGGCTTTTGCTTTGCCACTACTGCGGCAGGAAAAACGAGGTGTTGCACTTCTGCCCCAACTGCAAAAGTTCGGGTATACGCTATTTTGGCGTGGGAACGGAGAAGGTTCAGGCCACGATCCAGCGCAGTTTTCCCACTGCGCGTTTACTGCGTTGGGATCACGATACGGCCCGCAATCGACACGACCATGCGCAATTGCTCGACAATTTCGCCAATCGTGAGGCCGATATTCTAATTGGCACGCAGATGATTGCTAAGGGGCTTGACCTGCCGGGCGTAACGCTGGTGGGCGTCGTCTCCGCCGATATCGCGCTTAACCTCCCAGATTACGCGTCTTCCGAGCGAGCATTTACGCTGCTGACCCAGGTAGCGGGCCGGGCCGGGCGAGGTCTGGAACCTGGACGCGTCATTATCCAGACCTTCAACCCGCAGCATTTTTGCATTGACGCCGCCTCACGTCACGGCTACCACGAATTCTATGCGACAGAAATCGAGGCGAGGCGGCGCTATAACTATCCCCCATTTCGCCAGTTCGTCAAGTTCACCTACAGCCATGAGAATCGGTATCGCTGCCAGAACGAAGCTCTCCTGCTCTCTGAACGACTCAACGAGTGGATCGAGCGTCTTGGGCTGAGCGAAACCGATATCGTGGGGCCAGCGCCCGCTCTGATGGAGCGCATCAGAAGCAAGTACCGTTGGCAAATGATTGTACGTGGCCCCGACCTGCGTCAACTCTTGCGCGTCATCGAAGCGCCTGGTTGGGAGATCGATATCGACCCGGTGAGCACATTATAAGCGCCATCACGCGCCCCAACTGATAAAGTGCTTCGGCGTGATACGGATGGGCTGCGAATAACTCGCCGCCATTTGCTCTGCATTCATGCCCATGCGCTTAAGCAGAGCGTCATACTTCTTCGCATAGGCGGCCATTGTGGCCTTCAACGTCGGATCATCGGGAAAAGTTGCCTCCCCCTCGAACAACACCACATCGTCGCCCTTATCCGCTGCCTCCAGCGCCAGCATAACCGCAGGATTGTGACGCAGATTGCGTATTTTCTGGTTGTTCGGTTGACTAAAGATCAGAATTGTGGAATCTTCCCAGAGGAACCAGACGGGGACGAGATGAGGACGGCCATCACGTCGTACCGTACTGAGCCAGATAATAGGTTCGCTGCGTAAACGTTGATCGATGTGTGCATCTCGCTTGTTATTTAAATCGAGCATAAAAACCTCCTATTCAAGAACCATTTTACGAGTAGTACTATTGAAAGTATAGAATATTGTCCAAAGCCCCCCTTTTATGGCATAATTATATCGGTGTATTTTGACAAGCCCTAACCTCACAAAAATACATACGTTTTCTTTCCCCTTTTTTAAGGATGCAAGGAAAAGTGTTGTTGTATAGCGTAGGACTTGCGCGAAAGGAGGTGCCAGCACTCCTTATCTCTCAGGCTTTTTATGTTTATAGGTCTATAGCGCGTAGCAAAAAGATACGTAGCGGTAGACGTGTTTCATCTCAGAAACGCCGGACTATCTTAAATCTTCTTACGTACAATCATGTAACCCGATCTATTTGAAAGTGAGGCCACTCGCATGCACTTGTTTGCACGTTCAAGGATGAGCGTCACGATTTCGCTCCTCACCCTGGTTACACTGCTAGCCTCAGTAGCTGCTTTTCAGGTCGCAGGAATGCCGACTGCTCATGCCGCTACCGCTTCGGCTCCAACTCAAACACTGCTCACGCTCAACTCTCTCGGTACTGCTAAGTTGACAGCCCCTGGCCAGACCACTCAGAGCGCAGCACCTTCCAATATCGAAGTGCCACCTGTCGAGGATCGAGAGGATAGCCCAAAGCTGCAAATTAGCGGCCAGACACCGCCTATCGCTCCGCCTCCTGCTGGCACGCCAGCACCGAATCCCGCTGGTTTGAAGGTGACGACCAACAATCCTGGCTTTAAGGGCTTCAACGGTCTTTCACATTTCGATCAGCGCAACGCAGGCACGGGCGCATTCACGAACACGCAATTCAGCCTGGAGCCGCCAGACCAGGGGCTATGCGCCAGCAATAATTCCGTGCTCGACTCCGTTAACACTGCGCTGGAAGTACGCAGCACCAACGGCACTCTATTAACTGGCCCGACACCCATCAACCAGTTCTTTGGGCTTACACCAGAGATCGACCGCACGACCGTTACTTTCGGCGATTTCACCTCCGATCCCAAGTGCTACTTCGATCCTGCCACGCAGCGCTGGTTCGTGACCGTCCTGCAAATCAGTGTCGATCCGGCAAGTGGTGCTATGATAGCTCCCACCCATACCCTGATCGCCGTCAGCCAGACTTCAGACCCAACGGGTTCCTGGAGAACGTTCGCTATCGATACCACCAACGATGGCACCAACGGCACTCCCAGCCATGCCAACTGCCCCTGTTTTGGTGATCAGCCACTTATCGGTGCCAATGCCGACGGCTTCTTTGTCACCACCAACGAGTTCGGGCTTGCCGGTGGCTTCAACGGTGCGCAGGTCTACGCCATCTCTAAGAGAGGACTTGTTCAGGCCGCCAGCAATCCTGGATCTGCCTTCACCTCTAAAGTGGTCCTGATCGATGCTTCCCAGGCTCTGGTACCTTTCGGCGGTCTGTCCTTCTCTATCCAGCCCTCGACCCAGCCTGCTGGCATTCAGTTGGGATTGGAGAATAACGGTACCGAGTACTTCCTAAGCTCGCTCGACTTCACGGGTACCGTTGATAATCGTATCGCTGCATGGGCATTGACCAATACGCGCTCTCTCAATCAGAGCACTCCGAACGTCAGCCTCACCTCCACGG
>DASTZT010000634.1:0-5807 GCA_035764225.1 Ktedonobacteraceae bacterium | reverse complement strand
TCTTCCAGCAGGCGCGTCTTGCCTGTACCAGCCGGAGCGACAACCGAAACCAGTTGCGGACGCTGCTCCTCGATCACGCGTGCTTCCAGCAGAGCAAGCTGCATCAAATCCTGTTTTCTCCCCACAAATGGGGGACGATTGACGATACGGGCTTCACGAACGCCCTTGAGAGGATAGGCTCGTAAAGGCTGGCTTTTCCCTTTAACCGAGATCAGGCCTGGTTCATCAAAGAGAAACGCGCTCTGAGCCGAGTTGAAGGTACGCTCACCCGCGATAATCTCGCCTGGATTGGCATGCTGCTGCAAACGGGCGGTGACGTTGACGGTATCGCCTGTGACCAGAAAATCACCGCTTGAAAGATCGCTGGTGGCAACCACTTCGCCGGTATTGACTCCCATACGCAATTGAAAAGTCGCACCCAGCAGTTCGTCGCTGGCAACGGCGCTGCGCAGAGCCAGAGCCGCCGCAAGAGCACGTTCGGCGTCGTCCTCGTGAGCCTGGGTCAGACCAAAGACGGCCATGACGGCATCCCCAATAAACTTTTCAATCGTGCCACCATGCGCAGCGATAACGCGACGAGCATGCTCATAGTAGCGGCCCATCAGTGTGCGCACGTCTTCAGGATCAAGGCTTTCGCCAAGCGCCGTTGAGCCGGAAACATCGGCAAAAAGGATACTAACCAGCTTTCTCTCTTCAGGCATCGTCAGATTTTCCTCTCAGGGGAATAGAGATAAGTTTCTGCTCACCTATATAAACGAGCAGTTTGAAAAAACTCGTGTATCGGATCGCGAAAGGGTTAAGAAGAGATGGAACGCTGCCCTACATTCACCTGAGTGCAGGGCAGCATGAGATGACTTACTGTTTCAGATATTTTGCAAACCAGTCTTTGATGTGGTGCAAGCGTTCCAGGCGCATCTTCGGATGGCCGCCACGCGAGAGGCCGTGGCTCTGCCCCTCAAAACGCACGAATTTGACCTCGCGACCCATCCATTTCAGGGCCGCAAAAAGTTGTTCGGCCTGCTCGATGCTACAGCGCAGATCCTGCTCGCTGTGGATAATCAGCAATGGCGTCTGGATATTCTGGACGTATTTAATTGGGGACATGTGCATGTATTTGTCCAGGCCCTCCCACGGCGTCGTTTCCAGATTATCTTCGGCCAGATCCCAGCCGATATCGCTAGTGCCGAACATCGTCGCCATATTGCTGACGCAGCGATCAGTAATCGCGACCTTGAAACGATTGTGATGACCAACCAGCCAGTTCGTCATAAAACCACCGTAGCTACCGCCGGTAACGCCCATCCTCTGCTCATCGATATAGCCACGCTTCAGCAAAGCATCGACGCCCATCATAATATCAAACGAGTCCTTCTCACCCCAGGCTCCTCGGACCGCATTGGCAAACTCATAGCCATAGCCGCAGCTCCCACGCGGGTTGGTGTAGAAGACAACATAGCCCTCAGCCGCCAGCATCTGCATTTCGTGGAAAAAGCCATAGCCATACTGCGTATGCGGACCGCCGTGGATCTCTACCACCAGCGGATACTTCTTCGCGGGATCGAAGTCTGGCGGCTTGATAATCCAGCCATCAATATCCCAGTCATCCACGCCTTTAAAGGGCATATGCTCTACGGACGAAAGCGACAATTGATTGAAGAGCGCATCGTTGGTGGTGGTAATGCGATTCATCTCGCCTGATGAAGCAGTGGAGCAGACAAAAATTTCCTGCGGGCTGGTTGGCGTACCGAGCAGCAGAGCAATTTTATCGCAAGCGGCATCGACGGTGAAGTCGCGTACATGTACATCGCCAGGGGTCAAGGTATGCGGTTGCACGCCTGCACCGGTTACGGGAACAACAAAGATACGACCAGCGCCGTGATGAGATGCCAGCACATAGAGGGTTTTGCCATCCGCAGACCAGGCGGGTTGCGGCGCTAAGTGCTCGTCTCCGATATCGCTATTGGTCCAGTCCATGCAAGAGCCTTCAAACTCTTGTGAAAGATTGGCTGGAGCAGCATTCTCGGCATCGGCAGCGATAGTATAAAGATACGTGTGGCCCGCGCTACGAAACTTCGGTGAGCCGACGAAAGCAATTGTTTTGCCATTGGGGGACCAGGAAGGGGCGTTACAGCTCAGCTTGCCATCGGTCAGACAACGCAGATCTCCAGCCTTGCCATCTTTGAACGAGAGCGTGTAAATGTCATCGCCAGGCCACTTCCAGCGATCATCTCCGCGATTTGAGCCAAAAGCGATCTGCGTCCCATCGGGCGACCAGGCAGCATCACCATCGTCCCAATCGCCGTCGGTGAGTTGCTGCGGTTCTCCGCCAGCCGCCTCCACCAGGAAGAGGTGGGAACGTCGCTCGTAGATAAAGCCAACGCCATCAAGGCGGTACCAGAGCCTATCGATCACACGGGCTTTGGGGAGAGGCTTGCCATCACTGGCATCATCGCCCTCTTCATCGGCCTGACCAGCTTTCGCACTGAAAAGCAAATATTTACTGTCGGGCGACCAGACAGGAGAACCGGCCCCATGCTCCATAAACGTAACCTGGCGAGCTTCTCCTCCATCGGTGGGCATCACCCAGATTTGCCTTTTGCCTTTCCCCTGCTTTTTTTGCTCCTTTTTATCTTTCCCGCCAGCCTCGCCCTCGCGTTCAGACACAAAGGCTAACCAGCGTCCGTCGGGCGACCAGACCGGGCTGTTCGTATTGGCCGGACCGGTCGTGAAGCGTTTTGCTTCGCCACCAGCAGCAGGAGCTACCCAGATCGAGGAATGATACTCGTGCTTCCCTTCATCAATAGTCGTCACAACAAAAGCGACCCGCTGCCCATCGGCTGAGATACGCGGCTTGCTCACGAACTTGATCTGATAGAGATCTTCAATGGTAATCGTTCGCGTCATGTCTACTATCCTCTCTGATACAACAATAGAGTTGCAAAAGGCCACATTACCTCCTGCAAACTCGGAACACGTTAATTGCAATAGATAGTTTAACCCCTGCAATAAATTCTACAAGTGCGATATGTCGCATGTATCTATGCCCAACATCGCAAAATCTTGCGTCTTCCCTCTCTTCCAATTGCATCCCGCTTCATCTCAATCCAGCATAAAAGCTCGCTGCACCGTTCCTGCGCGTTGTGAACGAACAAGCAGGTTGATGCTAGATTTAGCTGGGCCCTTAAGCACCCATTCTACTTTACAGCGGTTATCCGTTGGTGAAGCAGAGCCAAACCACGACGATAACTTATTTGAACGCCCTTCAAGGTGCTCGATATCTTGGCGCGGCTTCCCCATCACAATGCTCACCCCTTCCGGCACAGTCAGCTCGACCTCGGTCGAGTACACAACTTTGCGTTCCAGGGCTTTCTTGCTGGTATAGGTTGGTAAGAAACCATTATTCTCTATTACCGCGACGACGCAGAAGAGGTCATCGCCCCGTGGCTCTACATTCACCTGACGGATGCTCAGATAAGGGCAGAGCGCGGCGTGGGTCAGGGTAAAACGGGCATGTTTTTCGCACATCGCTGGAAGATATTTGAGAGGAGCATTTTGCCCATAGAGTTTATCGCGCCAGCCGCCAATTTCTACCGGTCCCAGTTGTGGATGGTCGAAAGGCTGCCAGTCCTGGAACGCCTCGCCATTCATCACCTCATCATTCCAGCGCATCAGCTTGAGATCGTCCTCTTCAGGATGCCAGCGAAACCAGGCGATGAAGTCGCGAGGACCAATACCAGCTTCGGTCGGCATATCCCATAATTCGGTGGTGAAGCCAAACCAGCCCAAGTGATCGTAGACATAATCGTCCATCGCGCCATGCGTGAGATCTTTGGGTCCATAGCGAAACCCATGATAGGTTGAGACGCTGGGATAGCCGGTAATCTGCGTCCCACGCTCACTCAACAGCTTAAAAACTTCCAGATCTTCAGGCGGCATTTGCTCATCAGGGCGAGTGCTATATGGTCGCAGTAGCACACCGGAGATGGTGTGGTACGTCAGGAAACCGGAAATGTTGGGGTGAGTACGCCAGAACTCGGCTTCGGCGCGCGTCTCCGGCTCCGAAAGGGGATAGGGGCCTGAACCACGTTGCGTCCCTTCGGGCTCCCATTCAAAAGGATAGTTGCGATTAATATCCAGCCCGTGCTGTGGGGGAGCTACCGGAATAGTAAAGCCGTCGTAATTGCGAATCAAGCCTTCGGTCAACAGATGATAATACTCGCCGCCCTCTTCATCGATCTCACGGCGGCGCATGATGCGCTGATCTTTGGGGGAGCATTTCCAGGGGCCATTGGGATCTTTGATGCGCATATCCATGATCTGCCCATCGCCATCAATATCTTCAGGATAGAGTCCATCCCGTTCATCTTCGCGGGGATATAAGCGGGTGCTACTGCGCAGAAAATAAGGAGTGGTCAGGTAGCGTTCGGCTCCATCGACGCTGAGGCGTGGCAACAAATAAATGGCGGAGCGATCTAGTATGCGCGTGACCGTCTCGTCTTTGCCATAATCCTTCAAATACGACCAGATGGTATAGAGCACAACCGTCGAGCCAGTAACCTCCCCGGCGTGTGTATTGCCATCGATCCAGTATGCTGGCTTCTCTAGAGCAGGGCCGGTCTCTTTGTTAGTCAACGTCACCACCCAGATTTCGCGCCCTTCCAGGCTTTTGCCGATAGACTCAATCGCTGCCAGCTGCGGAGACGACGCTACCAGATCATGCAGCAGCTTCGTCAGAACTTCATAGGTATAGTAGGACAGTACACCTTTTGTTGGTTCAAACTCCTGGTGTACGATTGGTTTGGACATAAAAAATTCACCTCTTTATGTAGGAATATTGAAATAAAGCGAAAAGGCTCTGGGGCGAGGCGGACAGCAACGGCATTGTTATCTGCGACGGCGGCTCCGCCTCTCCCGTTCCAGAGCATAATCGAGTGTCTCATGGAGGCGCTCAAAATCATCGACATCGAGCTGGAGTTCAACCGCAGGAAGATCATCAGGTCGCACATGTCCTTCCTCAAAGAGTTGTAACACCATTACAAGCTCCACTTCTATATCCAGCATGCCTTCTCCCGAAGACAGCTCTATATCCTCGTCATCCTCATCATCCTCCTGCGCCGTTGCTTTGGGAATGAACTCGATGCTGGTGCGAGCACATTTGAAACGCCCGGTGATCTTGAGAGCATCGGTTGACATCTCTTCGGCAAGCTCACGCACCACCTCCATCATCTGAGCGAATGCATCCTGCAATTGCTCCAGAGCATCGTCTTCCTCAGTCCCTGTTTCAATCTCCCCTGTTAGTTCTCCTGTCACCTGATTGCCGCCACTGCTCGCATCTGGCAGACGTTGGCGGGCAAGTTCGTTGAGCTGCTTGAGCGCCTGCGCAAACGCAGGAGAGAACGCGCTCCCCTCGCGCTCCGTGGGCGTTACACTCTCTTCATGATCTCCCTCATCTCCGTTTGGGATTTGCTCCTCCTCTTCTTCCTCTTCCTCATCTTCGGCCCCCAGCCCCACCGCCGCCTCTATCACTAAGATTTGCTGGTGCAATTGTTCCGCAACATCGTGATTAAAGTAGGCGAGGACGCGTGCCTGGCGTGATGCAGCAAGTAACTGAAATTGAGGCCAATCCCGGTACCGTTCTCGACCGCGCAAATAGCGCATTTCCACCATCCCTAACGTATCCAGCCGTAACGAAATCTCCATGACTTCCTCCTCATTAAGTAGAACGAACCGGCTATTACATCCATTTTTGACGCTACCACCAGCTCTTCTCCTATTCCATAGTTCTTTTTAAGATTGCTTTTTGTGAC
>DASTZT010000633.1:0-4578 GCA_035764225.1 Ktedonobacteraceae bacterium | reverse complement strand
CGTTAATTTTCCCATGACTTGATAACAGGGCTTTTTAGTTTTCCCGTGTGCTGCTTTCACAGCAGAAAAAGCGATCACTTCGTACCGACCTGCTTGCAGCGCGTCCGCTTGAGCGCCTGTCCTTCCCGTTGTAGATGCTGTGGACGGTGTCATCGTCCTGGCAGGCACTCGCTCAATAAATTGGACGCGCTGAAGCTGGTCGGTACGAAAAGCGAGCATGCTATAAAAAATTTTTCAGGACGGCAAAGCTCTGGGGATTGTCCCGGCTTTATTGCCATCCCTGGCTGATAAAGCATACAATAGCCAGTACAATACCCGTAGATAATAACCCGACGTATTTATGAGGATCGACGCTTGCGGTCGGTGCGGCGCAAGGGTGCGCCTGAGCTTGTATGTGCGGCGGGAAGATATTGAAAGGATACGTTAATGCGCAGTAAGATTAGTGTTATTGGAGCTGGTTTTGTAGGTAGCACGTTGGCTCAGCGCCTGGCAGAACGTGACTATGCGGACGTGGTCATGTTTGATATCGTCCCCAATATGCCACAGGGGAAGGCGTTGGATATGCTCCAGGCTGGCCCGGTGGTTGGCTATGATACCTTAGTAACCGGGACAAATGACTATGCCGATACCGCCAATTCGGATATCGTCGTCATTACCTCAGGCTTTCCTCGCAAGCCCGGTATGACGCGTGACGATCTGGTCAAGAAAAATCAGGAGATCGTTTCCCAAGTGACCGAGCAGGTGGTGAAAAACTCGCCCCATAGCATCCTTATTATGGTGACAAACCCTCTTGATGCGATGGCCCAGCTTGCTTTACACGTCAGCGGCTTCCCACGCGAGCGCATCATTGGTATGGCTGGCGTGCTGGATACGGCTCGTTTCCGTACTTTTATCGCGCAAGAGTTAAATGTTTCCGTGCGCGATGTGCAGGCGTATGTGCTGGGCGGTCATGGCGATACGATGGTGCCGCTGGCTCGGATGTGTACCGTCGCGGGCGTTCCTATTTCGCAGTTGATTCCCGCTGAGCGCATTGAGCAAATTGTCCAGCGCACCCGCGATGGTGGAGCTGAAATCGTGAAATTGCTGGGCAACGGTAGCGCCTACTATGCCCCTTCGGCCTCCGTCCTTCAGATGGTGGACTCGATCTTGCTGGATAAAAAGATGATTATGCCCTGCGCCGTCTATCTCCAGGGCGAGTACGGCATCCGCAATCTCTTTGTGGGCGTGCCCGCCAAACTTGGTGCTAAAGGGTTGGAACAGGTCATCGAGATTGAATTGAACGAGAGCGAACGCGCTGCCCTCCAAAAATCGGCGGATGCCGTCAAAGAACTGGTCCAGGTGATGGGGATCTAAACGAAAAGTGGGCATCCATTGTACCGGGATGCCCACAAGCTTGCATGGCCCTAGATCAGCTCATCATCGTCATCTTCTGCCAGATCCTCCACGCTCGTTCTTGCCTCTTTGCCTGCTCCTGCGATCACAATCACATACTCGCCGCGAGTTTTTGAGTCAGTCACAGCGTCGAGCAGAGCCGAAAGCGATCCGCGCTCAACTTTCTCAAACATCTTGGTCAGATCGTTGGCGATGGCGGCCTGGCGATCTCCAAAAACTTCTAGAGCGTCGCGTAAGAAGCTTTCCAGCCGGTAAGGACTTTCGTAAAAGATGAGAGTGTGCGGGGAATCGCGATCAATCTCCATAAATTTGCGTCGTCCTACAGGCTTACGAGGGGGGAAGCCGCGAAAGGTAAAGCTATGCACCGGCAGACCGGAGAGCACCAGCGCCATCACAAAAGCTGCCGGACCCGGAATCATCGTGACTCCGACGGGGATATTGATGGCTCGCCGCACCAACGTAAAGCCGGGATCGGAGATACCGGGCGTGCCTGCGTTGGTCACAATCGCGATTGATTTGCCCTGTTTCAGTAGCTCCTCAATGCGCTCACCCGCTCGCTGCTCGTTGTGTTCATGGAAGGCGATCTGCGGTTTGTGAATGTCGAAATGTTTGAGCAAGAGACCTGTTTTGCGCGTGTCTTCGCTGGCAATCAAATCAACCTCGCGCAGCGTTTCAAGGGCGCGTAGCGTGATGTCCTTAAGATTGCCAATAGGTGTAGCTACTAAGTAGAGCATATAGCTTGTTTTACACTTCCTCTCGTACGTTGTTGCCGATGGTATTGATCACTTCCTGGCGTTTGACCTTTAGGGTATGAGTACGCGGAAAATCAGGCTCGTGCCAGATGGTGAAGCCTTTGATTTGCTGGTGCGAGGCCAGTTGTTTATTGGCTTGCTGGATGATGGCTTTGGCTTTGTCGGGAGTCTCCGTCAGCAGCACCGCATGCACTGTCTGACTCTGATCGTTGTCGGTACGCCCAATCACAACCGAGTCTTTGGCACCTGCAATACTATTTAAGGTGTTCTCGATGTCTTCTGGATAGACATTCATGCCGTTCGCCAGCACGATAAGATTTTTCTTGCGTCCCTTGAGATATAAATAGTTCTGCTCGTCGAGGTAGCCAAGATCGCCCGTATAGTACCAGCCGTTTTGAAATGCTGCCGCAGTTGCCTCCGGGTTTTTCCAATAGCCTTGTCCGACATTGGAACCACGTACCAGCACCTCTTGATCGTCGGCGATGCGCACCTCGACGTGCGATAACGGCTTGCCGACCGTTTCCAGGTTATGCTCTCGGAACGGCGTAACGGTGATAATGGGGGAACATTCGGTGGCTCCGTATCCCTGAAGCACACGGAAGCCCATCTGTTCCCAGCTCTGAGCAAGCTGGGGAGCAAGATATGCGCCACCGCTAACAAAGAAGCGGAAATGGCCGCCAAAGCGTCGATGGACTGAAGCAAATAAGTAGCGTCGTAAGCTAAATGGCAGGAAGCGGGCGAGCTTATGCAATAAGGCCCATTGCCGTTCTTTTTTTTGTCGTCGTACCTCGCGCTCGATCCCGTTAAGGAAGAGCTGCAATGCCTGGGGCACGAGAATCATACAGGTGGCTTGCTGCGAGGAGAGCAGCTTCAACAACTTGTCTGGCACGAGCGTACGTGCGTAAATGATGCTTGCTCCTGAGTGGATCAGGGCGATCTGGATCGTCATTTCGAACATGTGTGAAAGGGGCAGGATGGACAGCTCACGGTCCTCAGCCCGGATGTCTACGACGGTAATGGCGGCGGTCGCATTTGAGACAATATTGTGATGGGAAAGCATGACCCCCTTAGGCTGACCAGTTGTGCCGCTAGTAAAAACTAGCTCTGCCAGGTCGCTCTCCTCAATCTGTGGCAAGCTGGCTGTATCCAACGGTGCCTGGGGGAGCGCGTCAATGTCAATCAAGGGCACGGGAGGCTGCTTCAAACTCTGGTACTGCTTGCGCGTTGTGACCAGGTATTTCGCCTCCGTCGTTTCCGCGATCCGGATCAGAAAATCTTCTTTGGAGTTGGCATCAAGAGGAACGACGATCATACCGACGCTTAAGGCTCCAAGATGGGCCACCATCCAATCAGAGCGACTGGCGGACCAGATCATGATCCGCTCACTTTTAGCACTCCCTTGCTGTTGCAAATATCCTGCGAAACGCTGGACGCGTTCCTGGAGTGCGCGATAGGTCAGCGTGACCATCTCTCCATCCTCGCCCGGTTCGATCAATGCAGGATGGCTAGCAAAGCGTGCGGCAGTATTGGTGAAGAGTTGAGGGATCGTTGGCATCGGCCCGCCTTCCTTTCGTTACACACAGAACTCCATGATAAAATGCCGCTCTCCAGATATAGCTATTGTTATTACTCTTACGATTCAGTCAGTGCAAAAGATCGTACAGATAGTTATTTTAACGGCCCTTCTCAAGTAAGTCAATCTTTAATCGGTAACCTGCACTCAACACCATTTCACAACGCTTGCTACGTAAAAAGCACTCCGCACAAATCAAAAATTTCTAGTAATAGCAAAGAGCCTGAGCAGAATGCCCGTAATATAGAGCAGTTAAGCCCAGGCCCTTGCTTCTTCTGCCCGATTAGCGTATGATTAGAACCAATCGTCGGGCCGAACAGTGGGAGGTTTTTTATAGATTTGAATGTAAAACCACTGTAAAATCAATGTAAAACGATCCTTTCTTTAGTCTAATCATATTTTATGAGTCTAAGCTATAGCAATAGGAAGAATTGTATAATAAGACTGTGCTAAAACTCCATTCGGGTTGACTAGATTCATAGAGCATGTTAAAATATGTAATATGAACAATTGTCTAGCGATTCCCTTATTTTTTGGTGCCTGTACACTGTACAACATCAAGTTATAGCACGAAACTTACAGAGTGTCATTGCTGACAAGTATGTGTGTTGAAAACTCTAAAGGGAGTGCGAGACCAGTTCTATTACGTGTGCTGAATCTTTAATTTTGAACGCCAATTTCTTATTATTCATCGAAAGGATTTGTTCCATGCCATCCCTTGAAACTGCCAACGTAGGGAGGGCTGTTGCAGCAAGAGTCGGGACTAATATCAGGGAAGTACGCACCAAGTTAGGAATGACTCAAGCTCAATTAGCGGCTCCCGAATTTTCCATTTCTTACATCTCAGCCATCGAGCGAGGC
>DASTZT010000632.1:0-7182 GCA_035764225.1 Ktedonobacteraceae bacterium | reverse complement strand
CTCTCCCAGCGAGCCCTTGCCATTCGCAAACGAGTGCTTGGATCTGAGCATCCTGATATAGCCGCTTCGCTCAATGGCCTGGCAAATATCTACTGTGGGCAGGGCAGATACACAAAGGCCGAATCGCTCTATCGGCGCGCTTTACATATCCAAGAGCTGCGATTGGGTCAGCACCACCCGAAGACGGGGCAAACGCTCCATAATCTGGCTGTCTTTCGGCAGAAACAGGGCAATCTGAGCGAGGCTTTCTCCCTGGCTGAACGTGCGCTCTCGATTCGTTCTCAGGCTCTGGGAGACGCTCACCCCAAAACCGCCGCCACACGCACACTTTTGGCACAGCTTGAGCAAGAGCTAGCATGTGCTGATGATCTGACTGTTTTCACAGACGGCGATGCTCCCTCTCCTGTCGAGAGTGATGCCTTGCAACCATTTCTTGACGCTTGTTGTGAATTGCATCCGCGTGCCTGGTGCCGCTCTACCGATCTTTGGAAAGCCTATGAATGCTGGGTGCAAGAACATGAAGAACGCTTTCCCCTCTCACGGCGTGCCTTTACCACGCAGTTGAAAGCTTACGGCTGTCGTCCTGACCGCACCAATAGGGCACGCATCTGGCGCGGCATTGCCCTGCTGAACCAAGATCGGTAACAACTGGTGACGATTGGTGACGTTTTCTAGTGCTGACATCTCTATACAGAGGAAAGTGGATGCTGGCCCCGCTGATAGTTGAAGCAAAGAGTCGCAAGAGGGCTGTGACCCTGGACACAAAAATAGACAAAAAAAGAGGGGGAGGCTGCTCTCCCAGAGCAACTCCCCCTGCTTCGGTGGACGTACGTTTTGTTACTATCCACAGGTAGATGCCCGTCTGCCACCTACGATGATAGGATAACCTCGAACTATCACAAACGCATCACATAAGCCTCGAATAAAATCACATACCGTACACAATTATTATCCCTACTGGTCGCTGGAAATGGCGGGAAGCAGAATAAAGAATGTGGTACCTTTGTTTTCGGCAGACTCGAACCAGATGCGCCCGCCATGCCGCTCAACCAGCTCTCGACAGAGATAAAGCCCCAGCCCTGTTCCGCCAATACCAAGCTCGCGAGCGTTCCTGGCCCGCATAAAGCGTCCAAAGACGCCTATCTGCTGCTCAGCCGGGATACCAATACCGTGATCTTTGATGCTGATCAGAGCGCCGGAGGTCTCAGGCTCCCGACAGATGCTCATCTCTATCAAGCCACCGTCTGGACTGTACTTAATCGCATTGTTGAGGATATTATTCAGCACCTGCTCAATACGACGCGGATCGACCTCTACCACGAGATGCTCCAGAGCGGTATGCAGCGCCAGCGTATGCTTCTCCGTCGTGATCTGCAAACGCGCAATCACCCGTTGCAGCAGCGCCACCATGTCTACTGGTTCGATATATAGTTCGAGCCGCCCGGCCTGTAGTCGCGTGACATCAAGCAAATCTTCGATTAGCTCAACCATGCGTAATGTCGCCTGATCGATGCCTTGCAGCGCCTCCATCTGCCATTCTGCCAGGTCTGGCCCCTTGCCCCGCGCCGTCTGCACAATTAACATCTGGGCAAAGCCCTTTAAAATGGCGAGTGGATTGCGCAGCTCATGGGCGGCGATGCCAATAAAATCATCTTTCAGCCGCTCAGCCTCTTTAAGCGCGGTCACGTCCTGATGAACGACTAGCGTGGCAGGCTCGGCCCTATCCTGAGTTCCCTTTGTGGTATCTGAGGGCATCAGATTTAACTCGTCGGCATTAAGAGCAACCGCGTTGACCAGCACCGGCAAGGTTGTACCATCGGCATAGCGGATAATCTCCTGATAATGACGCACCGTTTCGGCATGGCGCACCGCTCGCAAGGTGACGAACTCATCCGGCGCAAGCACATGGCCATCAACCCCTAGCAGACGAATACCGTTCGCCTTGAGGAAATCGACCATCGATTGTCCCACCTGCCACTGACTTCCCCACAACGAGGTCGCAGCATGATTCGCCAGCACCAGGCGGGCATCGTATCCACGCACGAGATAGACGCTGCTGGGCAATTCGTCAAGCAGCATTTGCAGCAAGGCTCGGCGCGCCTCCGTTTCAGCATGGATATGGCGTTCCTGTAACATGCGACGGGCTTCTGTCACATCATGCCAGACGACGACAGCCCTGGTAAGAACGTTCTGCTCGCTGGTACTCTCTTCCTGGTTGAGCTTTAATGGGCTAGATATTGGTTTAGGGGCATGAAGCGGAGAGGCCCTGACAATAAACTCACGCACCTCATTATGCTCATCAATTATCTGCGCTTCCGTGCTTTGTTTCTCTTCCCCTTTAAAAGCGCGTCTGGCTGGGGCATAGAGCAGGTCATCAAACGCCCGTTTTCCTTGAGACGTGCTCTCAAGCATCTCGCGTAGCTGGCAGGCCGCCGTGTTTTCGCGCAAAATCTCTCCCTGGTTATTGAGCAGCGTAACCCCGTCGGCAATACTATCAAAGATGGCGTTCAGCTCCTGGGCACGCATCTGGGCGAGACGATACAGGCGAGCATTCTCCATCGCCACCGCCGCCTGCGCTGCCAGACCAGTCAGCAACGCCTCGTCCTCTTTGGTGAAGCAGTCCGGCTTGACATGCCCCAGCAGCAAGCCACCACGCACCTGCTGATCGCGATCCAGCACTGGCACCCCCAGAAAACTACGGATAATCGGATGCCCTCGTGGCACCCCCATCGAACGGAGTTCCTCGGTGGGAAGGGCACCATGCGAATAGGCAAAAGCTCGTTCCCTGGCGGCATCACGCGGCTCTGAAGGCGATGAATGTGATTCCACATGCGCAGAGGCTGCAAGTTCTCCAGGCTTATACATATGCTCTATAGCATCCGCCACAAGCACGGGCACACCGTAGCGGAAGATCGGAGCAAGCAATCCCTCACCGCCAAGAGGCATACGTCGAAAGAGTTCCTCCTGCTCTTTGCTGACTCCTACCACTGCCGCAAGATAAAAAAGATTGCCTTCCGACGGCACTAATGGCCTGCCCTCGTCATCTACCGGTCGCAGAGTGAAAGTCGCAAAGGATGCATTAGTCAATTCACGCGCGGTTTCCGCGATCATATGCAAGAGGCGCGATTCATCCAGCTCGCTCATCAACGCCGTGCCGACCCGATTTAAGGCGGCAAATCGTTCCGCTGCTGTAGGGGCAGGGCTGGCCCCTGCCCTGTTGATCTCACGGTGCTTCATGCACGCCTCCTGATTGCGATTGGCCCAATCTGGTGAGCTGGGTAGGGACTAGCCCGACCCCTACGAACTCCCCACCTATTAGCTGCTTTTCCTGGGTAGATTGGGCAGGGACTAGCCCTGCCTCTACAGATTTGCTGGACTGTGACGAGTTTGTGATTTTCCCGCCCATTCTGTGCTTTTCCTGTGAGTACCACTACTCTATAATAGATCACAGACATATGAGTGTACAAGAGGTCTTGAGCTAGAGATGGAATATCAACACTACCATAACAACAACAAAATAGCGGGGAATAAGATGGAGACACATAATGGTCAGGTATGCCACTCCTCAGCAGAAGTTGTAGCGGCTCTTCTGGATCTGACACGTCTATCACAACATATCAACGCTACTGTAGTAGAAGCGCCCGGTTCGATTGCGACACGGCTGTTGCAGCGTCTCATCACGCTCTGCAAAGCCCAACGAGGGGCGATCCTTCTGACAACACAATACCTGGCTGGCCAATCGAATACCAATACCATCTCGCTTAAGAAGATCTTCCGACCTTTCGCTTTGCTGAACATGAGCGAAGACGAAGCCCTGACGCTATTGCCCTTACTTCCATTGGATGGGGTTGACGTTCAAATATCTCCAGATGAGTCTTGCTGGGTGATGTGTAAATTACCTGTATCGGCTCCTCTCGCTTCCGAACATACTGCTTTGTCACCGGATTATATCACAGAGCCACCCCCGCTCACAACGGTACCGTATCATGCTCTGCTTTTGCTCGGTGGCAATGGCAGAGACAAGCAGGAGTGTGCGACCTTTACGGAAAAAGCGCAAAGCGTGCTTCCTCTCGTGTTAGATGCCGTTGGTTCAGTTGTGCTTACAACGCTGCTTGCGGAACGCGTTCACGAACAGGAGATTATGGCGGATCGTCAAGCCTTGCGCGAGATGGAATTGCTTAAAGCCGAACTGCTCGGCACGGTTAGCCATGAGCTACGCAGCCCCCTGGCCTCAATTAAAGGCTATGCCGCTACCTTGCTGCGCCACGAACGACGCATCTCACGCGAAGAGCGGCACGAATTCTTATTAGCGATCAATGAGGCCAGTGACCGTTTAGAGGTGGTGATTAATCGTCTGCTAGAAATGTCTCAGCTAGAGACCGGTTCGATTGCTATCACCTCTACGCCCGTCAACCTGGTACATCTTGCGCACGAGGCCATCATCGGCATCGAACAACGCCTCGCCGATCCCGCTCATCAGGAGCGCACATCCAACGCCCAGGAGCGTTTCCGCTTCTCTATTCGCGTGGAAGATGCGTATGGACAGACTACCCCTGCTGAGCCAATCATCCAGGCAGATCGCTCGCGGCTGCGAGAAGTGCTTGACAACCTGCTGGAAAATGCCATTAACTATTCACCAGATGGCGGAGCTATCAAGATCGTCATTCGCCCGCTAGTTGCACTTGCCACCGCCGCTGATAAAGCTGAAACGAAGGACGGCACTGGTGCAACATTGCCATCAAGCCAGCAGATGATAGAGATTTGTGTGCATGATAGCGGCATCGGTATTCCGCCCGAACAACTCAGGCTGATCTTTGATCGCTTCCACCGCGTCGATACGCGGCTCACCCGTGAAGTGAACGGGCTGGGGCTGGGACTGGCGATCTGCAAGCATATTGTTGAACTACATGGTGGTATGATCTGGGCGGAAAGCGATCCGGGCAAAGGGAGTACGTTCCACATCTGGCTACCGATCCAGGTCAGCGAGTGATGGTCCATCTATCTTCATACGAAAAGGATTGGGTATTATGCCTGCAAAAAAAACGACGATACTGACTGCCGATGATGATCCGCAATTGCTCCGGTTGGTGGCCCGCAATATGCAACTGGAAGGCTATGAAGTTATTACCGCCAGCGACGGCAAGCAAGCACTCGAACTGATTGAGACGCAGCTGCCCGATCTAGTGTTGCTTGACGTGATGATGCCCAGGATGGATGGTTTTACCGTCTGCCACCGCGTACGCGAATTCTCCTCGGTCCCAATCATTATCATTACCGCTCGCGGACAGGATCAGGACAAGGTCAGAGGGCTTGATCTAGGTGCGGACGATTACCTGACCAAGCCATTTAGCGTCGATGAACTGCTGGCGCGCGTGCGCGCGGTGCTGCGTCGTTCGCAATTTACCTCCAACGAGCAGTCGCAGGCCCTACGCACAACCACAACGGTCGGAGATATGACAATTGACTATGCCCAACATCTCGTAACGATGAACGGGCAGGAGGTTATATTAACACCCACCGAATATCGCATTCTCGCTTACCTCGCTCAGAACGTTGGTCGCGTGGTGACGCAAGACCTGCTATTAGAGCACGTCTGGGGCGCGGAATACATTGGTGAAGGCCATATGCTCCAGGTCAATATCAACCGCCTGCGCCGCAAAATCGAGCCTGACCATTCCCACCCTTGCTACATCATGACCAAAGTCGGCATCGGCTACCTGCTCGCTGCTCAGCCCGCCACATCGTAAGGGGGTCAACCTGCGGTAACAAGGTAACGTTTTTTCCATGAAACGGTCTGTAGAGCGGCCTCACGGGCCAATGTTACCTTGTTACCACAGTTTTACCACCCTCCCCCCGCAAAAACGACACTTCCCCCGTGGCGACGAAGCCTTCGTGGCGACGTGGTTCACCGCGTCCGCTTTAGCGCCGTGTTGGAGCAGGCAGGCGGTAAACTGGACGCCATCAATGCCGTCGCCACGACAGTTGAGGATGTTTCGGCGGGAACAGGCGAGGCGAGGAGGGCAAGCGCAAGGCCCCCTCCCAGGCCCATCGACCGCCCCTTGCCCCTACCAGCGTTTCCCCACCATCGCATCCCACCCAAAAACATCCAGAACGGCGTTCTTTGCGTGCGACGGATGAGGTAGGGGCAAGGGCGGGGATGCGGGGGCCTTGCGCTTGCCCTGGCTGAAGACTCCCCCTCAAACATTCATCAAATGCATCCTCACTGCATCCACAAACTCGGTCGTGCTGGCACTGCCTCCCTGGTCGATAGTCAGCGCCTTCCCTTCGCCATAGGTTTGCTTGATCGCTCTTTCCAGGCGGCGAGCTGCCTCTGCATAGCCAAGATAGCGCAGCATCAGCGTGCCTGATAAGAGCATGGCGGTGGGATTGATGATGCCCTTGCCAGCCAGATCGGGCGCGGAACCATGCACCGGCTCGAAATAGGCGTAGTGCTCGCCATAGCAGGCGCTGGGAGAAAGCCCCAATCCGCCAATGCTGCCACTGGCAACGTCTGCCAGAATGTCGCCATGCTCATTAGAAAGCACGACGACATCCAGCGTCTCTGGCGAGGCAATCATGCGGCGGCCCAGGTCATCGATTAAATATTCCTGGTAGCTTAAGCCGGGGTATTGCCGGACGGTATCCTGTACCAGCGTACGCAAACGCCCATCGGTGCGCGGCATAATCGAATATTTGGCACCGAGCGTCACGCAACCAGGGTAGCCATCTTCCTTCCGGCGCAAGGCCAGTTCGCAGGCCGCACGAGCTATCCGCAGCATTTGTTCATCAGTGCTGACACGTAAGGCATAAGCACCCGCTTTATCCACGGGAGGAGCCTGCCACCATGTAGAGCTGCTGGCAAGGGCCGTCAATTCCGCGTTATCACCCTCACGCGGCGGATACATACCTTCCAGATTGTCGCGAGCAATCACATAATCGATGCGCTCTGGATGCGCCATCGGACTACGATATCCAGGGGACCAGCTCACGGGGCGCACATTGATGTAGGTCTCCTTGCCCCAGCGCAAATACCACAAAATCGGCCTGCTCGGTCCCCCGCTCGCACCAAAAAGGGTACAATCGGCGGCGTCAATGGCGGCCCGCGTCTCTGACGGAAATGGCTCGCCACACAGCACCTGGGCTTCGCGTCCGCCCGGCATCTCCACAAAGCGAATATCAGGA
>DASTZT010000631.1:0-5248 GCA_035764225.1 Ktedonobacteraceae bacterium | reverse complement strand
AATGGAGAGCGCCACGAAGTTGCCATGGTTCCCCATCATACTCTGCTTGAAGTGTTGCGCGAAGACCTGGGACTGATTGGCACCAAGCACGGCTGCGAGCTGGGAGAATGCGGTGCCTGTACCGTTTTGATCGACGGGGCTCCTGTGCTTTCCTGTCTCACCCTCCCCGTGGAGGTCCAGGAGTGCGAGATTACCACGATTGAAGGGTTGGAGCACAATGGTAAGCTTCACCCGTTGCAGGAGACCTTCGCGGAACTGGGAGCGGCCCAGTGTGGATACTGCACCCCAGGAATGATCCTCTCTGGCGTGGCGCTGCTCAATACCTACCCAACTCCAACGCGCGAGCAAGTGCGCGAGGCGTTGGCGGGCAATCTTTGTCGTTGTACTGGCTATACCAAAATCTATGAGGCTGTTGATGCCGCCATTGAGCGGATCGCAACCGTCGATGCCTCTGCCACTCGTGAAAGGGAAAAAGCATGAGCAGACAGCGCAACCCCCAGCGCGCTTATCGTGTTGTCGGCACCCCTCGCCCCAAAGTTGACGCCTATGGCAAAGTAACGGGACGTGCTCTCTACGCCGATGATATCATGCTGCCGCGCATGCTTTACGGCAAATTGCTGCGTTCTCCTCATGCCCACGCACGCATCCTCTCCATCGATCTCAGGCAAGCCTTAGATTTGCCGGGTGTCGTTGCCATTATTACCGGCGAAGATTTGCCACAGAAATTTGGCATTCTACCCTCAAGCCAGGATGAGCTGGCCCTTGCCATTGATACCGTGCGCTATGTGGGCGATCCGGTGGCTGCCGTTGCCGCCCTTGACCCGGAAACCCTCGACGAAGCCCTGAAGCTGATTAAGGTGGAGTACGAGGAGCTTCCAGCTCTGATGAGCATTGACGAGGCGCTGAGCCACCCGGAAGTAAAGATTAACGAAGATGCGCGTATTGGCAATATTCATAAAGCCGTCTCCTACGAGTTTGGCGATATGGAAGCAGGTTTCGCTGAGGCGGATTACATTCGAGAAGACTGGTTCTACTATGAAGGCAATACGCACGCCCCTCTAGAGACTCATGCCTGTGCTGCCAGTTGGGAACCCAACCCCAGCGATCCCGTCGGTGGCAAGCTGACGCTCTGGTCTTCGACGCAAACGCCCCATTATGTCCACCGCGAGTTAAGCAAGGTGTTGAAGCTTCCTCAGTCGCATGTCCGTGTGATTGCTCCCCCGGTGGGCGGTGGTTTTGGCGGGAAAAGCGATCCCTTCTCGCATGAAATTTGTGCCAGCGAACTATCGCGCCGCACCGGACGGCCAGTGAAAATCACCTGCACCCGCGAGGAGGTCTTCTTGCTGCACCGGGGACGCCATCCAGTCAAAATGTGGATCAAGACTGGCGTCAAGCGCGATGGCACGCTCACCGCGATGCATTTCCGCTCGTTTCTCGATGGTGGCGCGTATGGCTCTTATGGCGTGGCCACCACCTACTACACCGGCGCTTTGCAGACGGTTACGTATCACCTGCCCTGCTATAAGTTTGAGGGCATGCGCATTTTTACCAATAAGCCTCCCTGCGGCCCCAAACGGGGTCACGGCACAACGCAGCCGCGCTATGCTGTGGAGGTCCACATGGATAAGTTGGCGCACGATCTTGGCCTGGACCCGGTGGCCTTCCGCCGCCATAATTTGATCGAACCGTATACACGGACAATCAATGGGCTGCGTGTCACCAGTTGCGCTTTAAGTGAGTGCCTCGACCAGGTCGTGGTGCGCTCCAACTGGTATGAATTTCATGCTGCAAAGGCATCATCTCCTGGCAGCGCAGACCAGCGCGGTCCAATCAAACGTGGCCTGGGGATTGCCGCCTCGTCGTATATTTGTGGGGCGGGCAAACCGATTTACTGGAATGATCTTCCCCACTCCGCTGTCCAGATCAGGCTTGATCGTGGCGGTGGCATCACGGTCTATTGCGGCGCGACCGATATCGGGCAGGGATCAACGTCGATCCTGGCCTATGTGGTGGCCGAAGAACTGGGAGTGCAGCCGGAACATATCCACCTGGAGACGGCTGACACCACCCTGACTCCGGTTGATCTTGGCTCCTACTCCAGCCGAGTCACTTTTATGGCCGGTAACGCAGCCATCGCGGCAGCACGCAAGCTGCGCGATCAGCTTTTTACGGTGGTATCCGAACACCTCCAGGTCTCAGCCGAGCAGCTGACTGCCGCGGATGGAGTAATCTATCACGAAGACGATCCGGGGCTGGCTCTGCCATTCGTCAAAGCGGTACAGATGGCGGAGGCGCGTTTCGGTGCGCTCGTCTCCTCAGGCTCTTACGCGCCGCCTGAGGATATTCATGGCAACTATAAAGGTGCGGGCGTCGGTCCCTCCCCTGCTTACTCCTACTCTACCTGTGTTGCCCAGGTTGCCGTCGATAGCGAAACGGGCGAGCTTACGGTGGAGAAGCTGTGGTTAGCGCATGATGTCGGTCAATCCATCAATCCGCTGCTAGTGGCCGGACAGGTCGAAGGCGGCGCGTATATGGGATTTGGCGAGGCCGTCATGGAACAACAGATCTTTCGCAAGGGACGGCATAAAATACCATCGCTGCTCGATTACAAGCTTGCAACGACGCTGGATACACCTGAAATCGAGACGATGCTGGTTGAAGTGCCAGATCAAGAGGGTCCATTTGGGGGGAAAGAAGCAGGACAGGGGCCGCTCAATCCGGTTATTCCCGCTATTGCCAATGCAATCTATAATGCCATTGGTGTGCGCATCGATGAGACACCGATCACCCCCGATAAAATCCTTCGAGCGATAAGGGCTCTCACCGATCCACGAGCCACTCAGCGTACACAGATCGCTCCTGTGGCTGCTCCCTCTCCCTGGCCCACTCGCCTGATTACCTGGCGGCCTGAGCAGGATACCGTACAGGCTCAGCCTGTAGCGGCGAAGGGAGGAGATGACTAAATGTTGCGTCTGCCACCATTTCGCTATCTGGCTCCTCGCAGCCTGGATGATGCAACAAAAATGCTTGCGCAGGAGGGCGAGGAGGCCATGCTGGTCGCGGGAGGAACCGACCTCTACCCCAATATGAAGCGGCGTCAATTCACACCTGGAGTTCTTGTCGGACTGCGCAAAGTTGCCTCCATGCAGTCTGTTAACGGAACAGCAGAACAAGGGTTGCGTATCGGCGCAAGTGTAACGCTGACAACGTTGGCAGAGCACCCTCAAATCAACGGGGGAGCAAAGAGTCCATATGAGGCTCTGGCGATGGCAGCAAGTTCTGTCTCTACGCTGCAATTGCGCAATGTCGGCACGATTGGCGGCAATCTGCTGCTGGATACGCGCTGCAATTACTATAACCAGACCGAATTCTGGCGGCACTCGATTGGGTACTGCATGAAGAAGGATGGTGAGATTTGCCTGGTTGCGCCTGGGAGTCCGCGCTGCTGGGCCATATCTTCAGCCGACACCGCGCCCGTACTGGTAAGTCTCGGAGCACAGGTCCGGCTCGTCAGCATACGAGGCGAACGCCTTATTCCAGTTCAGCAACTTTTCCGCGATGATGGCATCGCACCCTATATGAAGGCTCCCGATGAAATATTGAGCGAGGTTCTTTTACCTCCCGCTGATGGCTGGCGCAGCGTCTATCTGAAATTGCGTCGTCGAGGTTCCTTCGACTTCCCGATCCTGGGGGTCGCGGTTGCGTTACGTTTGCTCGACGATGGGACCGTAGCTGATGCACGTATCGTGCTGGGTGCGGTCGCTTCTTATCCTATTGAAGCCACGAACGCTGCCAGTATGCTCGTAGGACAGCGATTAACGGCGGACCTCATCGAAGCGGTTGCGACCGCGGCGGCTAAACGTGCCAAGCCGCTTGATAACGCCGATCTTACCATTAATTACCGTAAACAGGTCACGCCCATCTATATTCGGCGCGCCCTTGCTCATTTTGCACAGATTTGATCGTTTTTTGTATAGTAGGAGGGATTCGTTCCTATGTCGTCTCATCTAGCAACGGCTACACGCGCACAGATCACAGCACACCAGATAGAACGTTTGCGCCTGGGGCTTGCGCACATTCTTCCCCGCAACCGCTTCTATCAGCGAAAGCTTGCCAATATTTCGCTTGCCATCAAAAACCTTGAGGATCTCAGGCGTTTTCCCTTCACCACGAAGCAAGAAATGATCACCGACCAGGAAACCCATCCCCCGTTCGGTAGCAACCTCACCTATCCAATCAGTGATTATATTCGCCTACACCAGACCTCCGGCACCACCGGACACCCTTTAAAGTTGCTCGACACTCAGGAAAGCTGGGAGTGGTGGGCCGAGTGCTGGAGCCAGGTCTATGAAGCTGCGCACGTCAAACGTGATGATATCATCTTTATCGCCTTCGGCTTTGGCCCCTTTATTGGCTTCTGGTCCGCCTATGAAGGAGCAAAACGCCTGGGCGCATTAACCGTTGCGGGCGGCGGTATGGACTCCTTGCAACGACTCCGAGCTATTCAGGAAGTGAAAGCAACCATATTAGTCTGCACCCCAAGCTATGCCCTGCGCCTGGCCGAAGTTGCCCAGGAGCATGGCATCAATACCAGCGACTCAAATATCCGTGTGACCATCCATGCTGGCGAGCCTGGAACCTCGATAGTGGCCACACGTCAGAGGATCGAAAAAGCATGGGGCGCGCGGGCCTTTGACCATGCGGGGATGACTGAAATGGGAGCCTTTGGCTTCGCTTGTTCGGAGGAGCAGGAGGTGCATGTCAACGAGCGCGAATTTATCGCTGAAATTCTTGATCCCAAGACCGAACTGCCAGTGAAAGAAGGAGAAATAGGCGAGCTGGTGCTGACCAATCTGGGAAGATGGGGAACGCCAGCATTGCGTTATCGCAGCGGCGATCTGGTACGTCATGGGGGCTATCAATGCAAATGCGGTCGCTCATTTCTCCGCCTGGATGGTGGGGTACTGGGACGAGCCGATGATATGTTGATTATTCGCGGGGTGAATGTCTATCCCTCGACTCTGGCGGACATCCTGCATCGTTTCCCCGAAGTCGCCGAATATCGGGTCATCGTTACCAAAAAAGGTCCGCTGGACGAAATTTCCCTGCAAGTCGAGTGTCCGGTCGAACTTACCAAACATATTCAGGAAGAGCTGCACTCATCACTCAGTTTGCGTATGCCAATCGAGGCCGTTCCCGCCGGCACGCTTCCCCGTTTCGAACTCAAAGCAAAACGCGTGGAGGATCG
>DASTZT010000630.1:0-3348 GCA_035764225.1 Ktedonobacteraceae bacterium | reverse complement strand
CGCACTCCCAAAGGAGTGTTGCTGGTTGGCGCGCCTGGTACTGGTAAAACCTTGATTTCGCGTGCAGTAGCGGGCGAAGCGAGCGTGGCTTTTTATAATATCAGCGGCTCTGAATTTGTAGAAATGTTTGTTGGCGTTGGTGCCGCGCGCGTGCGTAGTCTCTTCAAAGAAGCCAAAGAGCATGCGCCATGCATCATCTTTATCGACGAAATTGACGCCGTCGGTCGCCAACGTAATAACTCTGGTACGGGCGGCAACGATGAGCGCGAGCAGACGCTCAACCAGTTGCTGGTTGAGATGGATGGCTTTGATAAGCATACCAACATTGTAGTAATTGCCGCCACCAACCGCCCGGATGTGCTTGACCCCGCGCTGTTGCGCCCTGGTCGCTTTGATCGCCGCGTGATGCTGGATAAGCCGGATATTCGTGGTCGTCTGGCCATTCTTGAAGTCCATGCCGAAGACAAGCCCTTTGCCCCTGATGTCACGCTGACCGATCTGGCCCGTCAGACCGCCGGTTTCTCCGGCGCTGATCTTGCGAATCTGTTAAATGAAGCCGCTTTATTGGCCGCCCGCGATGGACAGACCATGATAGGTAAGCCGCATCTGGAAGAGTCGATCCTGCGGGTGATGGCCGGTCCTGAGCGCAAGAGTCGCATGATTACCGAGGCTGAAAAGGCCATCATCGCCTATCACGAAGTAGGCCATGCCATCGTGATGCGCTCAATGCCTGGAGCCGATCCGGTGCAGAAGGTATCGGCAATTGCTCGTGGTATGGCGCTTGGCATCACCGTGCAGGCTCCAGCTGAAGATCGCTATCTGATGCGCCGCTCAGAACTGCTGGCGAAGATGGCCGGAGCTATGGGGGGACGTGCTGCCGAAGAGATTATCTTTGGCGATATTACCACCGGTGCCAGCCAGGATATCGAGTATGTGACCAATATCGCGCGCCGCATGGTCTGCGAATTTGGCATGACTTCCCTCGGCAATGTTTTACTAAAGCCGGATGCTGAAGGAAACTCGTTGATCAGCGCCGCCACCGCTGCTAAAATCGATACTGAAATCTCGGCTCTCGTCGAACAAGCATATGCTACAGCCCTCAATATCCTGCGTGAGAGGCAGGACAAGTTGATCGCTATCTCTGAGCATCTGATCCAGGTCGAGACGATTGATGGCGCGGAACTCGATAGCATGTTGTTTGCCGCATGACCAGAACTTTTATCGCTCTAGAAATGAACGATGCCTTACAACGCCACCTGGAGGGAGTTACTCGCCAGGTGGCGAAGGCGTTGCCAAGCGTTCGCTGGCTTGACCCTGCCGGAATACATCTCACCCTGGCCTTTCTTGGTGAGCTAACCGACGAACAGTTAGCCATAGCTATGGACGCCTCTGCAAAAGCTGCCGGGCAAGTCAAAGCCTTCTCCTATCGGCTCTCATGGCTTGGCACGTTCGGCCCACCACGCCAGCCACGCATTATCTGGATGGGCATCGAAGAGTCATCCGGCTCTCTTATCCGCCTGCATCGTATCCTCAACCTGCAGTTAGAGCGAGACGGCTTTGAGATCGATAGACGCCCATTCTCGCCCCATCTCACCCTCGCCCGGCTCAAATCTCCCCTAACCCCTGACGAACAACAACAACTCCAACACCTGCTTGCAGGCGAGCAACGCAGCATTACCTCTCAGGTCGAATATCCTGCTAGCCTGATCCATGTGATGAAGAGCGAGCTATCCAGAAGCGGCGCATATTACACCAGTTTGCAGGAATATAGGCTGGTGGTCAGCTCCTGAGCTTTTAGAGAGGAGGCGAATATGACCTGCTTCCTCGGTTCATGCTTCTGTAAACATAGCAACACAGCCTGAACCTTGCAAATTAGTATTGCTATATGCTATAATCGCTATAACATATAGCAATATCTAGAAGCAATAAGCTACAACCGAGAATCACTTGAACTTCTTCTCGTAAATTCAACTGGGAGGTCATGATGACTCATTATGTTGCTTGGAGTCCCTACGTGGGGAGCAACTCCTACATCCTGGCAGGTTTCCTGCTGCTCGTCACATGCGTTTTGATGTTCTGCGGATTGCGTTTTCACCATGCTATAGCTGTGAAAGCACCTGGAAAGTTTCTGGGGGCATTACTTGTCGGGTGCTGGTTCCTGGCTGGGGTAGCATTTTTGATAGCCATCACCGCCTACGCGCTCACCCAACGGCAACAGGCGATCCAGTTCAAAATCACCAATCCCATCACCCCTATCACCTTCGCTTCGGCAGTGATTGCCTTTGTAGTCATCCTATACCTGACGCAACAGAGGGGGCCTATGATTGCTATTGGCAGCGCCATTGTTGGCACCATAGCGGCACCGATGATCTTTGAGCTTCCCTTTGATCTTCTTGTCATGTGGCACACCTATGCGCCCACTCCGCCAGTCCTGTACACCTTGCTATACTTTTTGCCGCTCTTTCTGGTAGAGATCTTGAGTTTCGCACTGCTCTCGTTTTCCCCTGCCATGCATCTGACGAGATATACCTTCTTCCTGCTTGCCAGTATGTTCTTGCTCTTCGCCGTCTGGGCGTTGTTTGGCTTCGCCTATCCATCCACGCCCATTCCAATTGCCCTGAACATGCTCTCCAAAGTTGCGGCCTTTGCGACAGCAGTGTCGCTCTTTACCTCTGCTCCGCTATCTGGCGAACGAGTCAAAGCAGGTCTTTTGCGCTCTAGCAATCCTCTATAGCTTTGTCCCGGCCTCCAGGGAGGTGTCTGCTAGCTATCTTCCTCTTCGGGGTTGATGGCCAGGAGAGCGTCGAGTTCTTCGAACTCTCCGGCGATTCCTGGGCTGGTTTGCTTTTTACATCGCATATTGTAGTGTCGAATAGCATGGCAGTTGGCGCACAGGACGATACATTTCTCAATTTCTTTCTTAATTTTGTTCAGACCAAACCCTTTTTGGACTGCCTCACCAATGTTAAACAACTTGTCCTCAGAATTCAGGTGGTGAAAATGTAGGGTCGCGGGATGTCGCTGGCCACAATCTGCACAGTGTAGTTGACTTTTGATACTTTGAATATATTCGTTCATAGCCGCTTTTCTCTCGCGGATCAGGAAGCTCCGCTTAGTTTTATGGCGTTCGTACCAACCACGCTGATAGTTTCGCTGATATTCTTTGTACTCCTCAGATTGATAACGGCTTTTATCTTTATAAGGCATCCATTCCCTCCCACTTGAATCTTAAAAATCTCTGATTCGCCTGAAAACTTGCACTTAGAGAGAGCTTTCTAGTTGACTTACCTTGCTATATGCTTCCCTCGGCTGTTTGCTACCTGTAAATGCAGGTTTTCACTTGTTTTC
>DASTZT010000629.1:0-9981 GCA_035764225.1 Ktedonobacteraceae bacterium | reverse complement strand
CGGGAGCGCGTTGTGGGTCAGGAGCTGGCTTTGCAAACCGTCTCGGATGCGATCCGTCGTTCGCGGGCCGGATTGCAAGATCCCAATCGACCGCTTGCCAGTTTCCTCTTCCTGGGACCGACGGGCGTTGGTAAGACCGAGCTGGCTCGTGCGTTGGCTGAGTTTCTCTTCGATGACGAGCAGGCTATCGTGCGCATCGACATGTCCGAGTATATGGAGAAGCATTCGGTTTCGCGGCTGATTGGCGCACCTCCGGGTTACGTTGGCTATGAGGAAGGGGGGCAGCTTACCGAGGCTGTGCGCCGTCGCCCTTACAGCGTCGTCTTGCTGGACGAAATTGAGAAAGCTGCCCCGGAAGTCTTCAATATCCTGCTACAAATCCTTGACGACGGTCGCCTCACCGATGGGCAGGGACGCACGGTTGACTTCAAAAACACCGTGATTATCATGACCAGCAACGTCGGCTCAAGCTGGTTGCACGAATATGACGGTATGGACGAGGAGACGATTCAGCGCACCATACGACAGCGCTTGCGCGAGGAGGGTTTCCGACCAGAGTTCATTAACCGTATTGATGAGGTCATCATTTTCCATAAGATCAGCCGTGAGCAGATGAAGAATATCGTCGATATCCAGATCAACCGCTTGCGCCCACGCCTGGCAGAGCGCCATATTACGCTGCACCTGACCGACGCTGCCAGAGATTTGCTAGCTGAGGAAGGCTACGATCCGCAGTTTGGAGCGCGTCCACTCAAGCGCGTGATCCAGAAAGAGGTCGAGAATCGCATCGCGCGCGGCATCCTTGATGGCAGCATTCGCGATGGTGATGACGTTGAAATTGACGCCAAAGATGGAAAACTGAGCATGACAGCGGTCAAACCAGCGAAACAGGCTGTGTAGCCAGGTACTGCTTACGACCCTGACAAAAAAGAGGACCACTTCTCAAGAAGCGGTCCTCTTCCAGTCTAAAGGAGGTCAGCTTTAATCGTCCTCAGAGTCACCCCTACAAGGATTATGGGACATAATCTGGCGGAAATCGTTGAGGCGTGTGATGGAGCCACCACCAACATTGGTATACACCAGCGGAAGCAGCGGACCATACTGGTTATTTTTCCCGAAGTCAGTGCGGCTACCAGGAATTTGTGCTCCCAGGCCCCAGGTGCAATCATCACCTGAACCCTTGATGCTGAAGTACGGGTAGAAGGCGGCGGGGGTACCATCATCCGTGATTGGGATCAAGGTACAGCCAGCGCCTGTCGTACGGTCACAGGTACCCTCGATACGTGGCAGGTCGGCTTCAAAGGCCACGCGTTTGTAGTTGATGTCGTAGTCTTCACCGGTCAGCGGGCTGCTAAAGCGAACCGCCGTTGGATGAAGAGCCGTATTGCCGTCGGGCCAGACCTTCTGATAGGCTACGCCATCAAAGCCAGTGTTGGTGCCCCGACATCCAGTAATCTGGACTAGCAGCGATTCGGCAGCAGTATGGCAGGTGGTGTCGTCACCATCGGACGGTTTTGGATTATTCGGAAGACCTTCTGTATCGCCTGCGGGACAGCTCCCACGAGGTACAACAGTAACGGGACCATTGCAGTCGGAGAAGTGGCCGATCTCATCGGAGAAGGCGATGTTGTACGAATGGGCGGCCCAGGTGACGCGCGTCTGCTCAGAAGAGGTGCTGTACATGGGATGGAAGTCGTAGGGGATATTCTGGCAGGTGGTGCCATTGGGATCGAACTTCACCTGACCGAACGAGTTGGCGGCGCTGGCCGTCATAAAGCCGTGCTCGTGCGTATTCACGTCGTTCAGATCAATGCGCAGGCCATGCGCGGTATCATGCATGGTCACGATGATCCGGTCCCCAGAATTCATAAAGAGATCTTTCTGCGGATCGGGGGTGAAGGTTGCCTGGGTCGAATCGACCGGGTTAACGGGAGCTTGTGGCACACCATTTTTGGTGATGAAAGCAAAGTTGACCGGCTCGACGCCTGCGACATTAAGACAGGTAGCATTATTGGTCTGGCCAGTCACAGCATTTTGTGAAAGGCTGTCAATGTTGAAGGCAGCACACCACTTGGTGGCGTCACAGCTGGCCCCAAAGGGTTTTTTCGCCCAACCGGGAGGATAGAACTGCATCTCTGTGAAGGCGACGCCGGGATGCTGCGAGCTAACGGCGGGATCGACAATGTTGCTGTCGCTATCCGGTGCGCAGGTGCTGACCTGTTCTGGGAACGATTGCGTATCGCACATCGCCATGCCAAACCAGAAGGCAGGATGTAGTTGGAAATTAAAGGATGACGTGGGCTGTAGCGGCGCGGGTGGAGGATCTTTAGGGAGAATAAGCTGCCACTGCATACGGTTGCCAGCGCCGGGATGATTGGAATAGAAGAGCACCGATGGCTCATCATGTCCAACATAAACGTTTTTCCCAAAGACCTGTTCAGAGTCCAGCACTTCGGCACAGGTAGGGGCATCCTCGGCGGTTGCACAGTCGATGTGCATGTGCGTAGTCGCGGCCTGGGCAGTACCCGCCGCTGGTCCAGGTAATACTCCCGTCGTCACAAGCCCAATCAGCATCGAGGCAAGAGCGACCAGGGAGAGCGTTATGCTCTTCCATGAGCGTGAAGAGAAGCGCATTCGTTGGCCTCACTTTCAAATAACAGACATTTACGAGGACACTCTGAGATATGATTCGCAGCCTGTTGGCACAAAAGGCCACTGTTATTAATTATACAAACAAATTGTCGCTAAAGTGGTGCAAAAGAGGTAAAATCTTGGTTTTAATCTGGTTGCGGTTTGAAATCGTGCAAGCGATCACAAATAGCGATTGCAAGAGAAAAGGCCGCTTCTAGAAGAAGCGACCCTTTCTGCGTGTAACCTGACTCAGGCTTATCCGAATAAGGAAGTCCGGCAGGGGTTATGGTCCAAGACCTGACGGAAGTCGTTGAAGCGATGAACCACTCCTCCGCCAACAGCAGTATAGGCCAGGCTGAGCAATGGGCCATACTGGTTGTTCTTCCCAAAGTCATTGTTGCTACCCGGAATTTGACCACCGAGTCCCCAGGTACAATCATCACCGGAGCCTTTCGTACTGTAGTACGGATAGAAAGGCGCGGGGGTACCGGCCTCCGTGATTGGAAGCAAGGTACAGCCAGCACCAGTGGAGCGATTGCAGGTTGACTCAATACGGGGCAGGTCGGCTTCAAAACCAACGCGGTTGTAGTTGGTGTTGAAGAACGTTCCTGTCAGTGGGCTGGTAAAGCGGATCGCGGTCGGATGCAAAGGACTGCCATCGGGCCAGTCGTTGATGTAGGCTGAGCCATCAAAGCCAGAGTTGGTGCCCTGACATCCAGAAACCTGCACGAGTGTGGAGGAGGAGGCAGGGAAGCATCCAACATCATCGCCATCGGTTGGGCGTGGGCTATTCGCCGGACCCTCTGTGTTACCAGTGGGGCAAGCGCCGCCGGGGGTGATGGTGTTGGGGCCATTGCAGAAGTCGAAGTGGCCGGTCTCGTCAGAGAAGGCAATGTTCTGGGAATGAGCGGCCCAGGTGACGCGGGTCTGCTCGGACGAGGTGCTATACATGGGATGGAAATCGGAAGGGATGTTCTGGCAGGTGGTGCCAGCGGGATCGAACTTCACCTGACCAAAGCCGTTGGAGGCGCTGGCGGTCATGAAGCCATGCTGACCTGTGTTCTGATCGATGATGTCGATGCGCAGCCCATGTTTGGTGTCCTGCAGCGCCACAATCAGATGATCGCCTGAGTTCATGAAGAGATCCTGGTTGGGATCAGGGGTGAAGGTTGCCAGGGTGGACTCAACCGGGTTGGCAGGAGCCTGGGAAACGCCGTTGTGGGTAATGAAAGCAAAGTTGACCGGCTCGACACCTGCGACATTGAGACAGGCGGAGTTGTTCAACTGCCCGGTTACCGAGTTCTGCGACAGGCTGTCGATGTTAAGGGCGGCACACCATTTGCGAGCGTCGCAACTGGTGCCTGCTGGCCATGAGACCCAGCCGGGAGGATAGAACTGCATCTCCATGAAGGCGACGCCAGGATGATTGGGGCTGACGGCGGGATCGACGATATTGCTGTCGCTGTCCGGTGTGCAGGTACTGATCTGCTCAGGGAACGACTGCGTGTCACACATCGCCATACCGAACCAGAAGGCAGGGTGCAACTGGAAGTTGAACGACTTGCCAGTGGTTAACGGTGTCGCGGCAGGGTCTCTGGGGAGCTGGAGTCTGTACAGCATCCGGTTGCCTGCACCGGGCTGGTTCGAGTAGAAGAGCGTTTGTGGCTCGTCATGTCCAACGTACACATTCTGCCCAAAAACCTGCTCGGAGTCTTGAACTTCAGTGCAAAGGCCCGAACGGGTTGCGCAACTCAAGCTCATATGCGTGTTTAATGCGCTCGTGGTTGCGGCTTGTGCGGGCATTGCGGATGATAGTGCGCCAGTCACCATCAGTCCAAGTACGGCGGAAGCAAGGGCAATAACGGAAAAAATTCTGCTCACCCTTGAGCGTGAAGAGAAGCGCATCAATTGGCCTCACTTTCAAAATAACTGGAGACATTTACAATGGGTTTTTCTTAGATGAAAAAGCAATCCTTTCAGTACGGAAAGATTGCTATATATATTATACAGAGAAGACCTAGCGGTTTCAAAGGTAGGAAGGTGAAGATATTGGTTTAGATTTGGTTATGATTTGATATTGCATCTTTCTATTTTGTTATAGCTTGCAGTAATGAGCGTGCAAAAAAGGGTCACTTCCCAGAGAAGTGACCCTTTGCTAAAATTCGCTCTATTGGAACAAAGAAGTGTGGCAAGGATTCGTAGACATTACCTGACGGAAATCGGGGAAAATGGTGGAGGCTGCACCACCGACGTTGGTAAAGGCGAGGGGAAGGAGCGAGCCAAACTGATTATTCTTGCCGAAGTCAGTGCGGCTGCCCGGTATTTGACCACCGATTCCCCAGGTGCAGTCATCGCCAGAGCCTTTGACGCTGAAGTACGGGTAGAAGGCGGCAGGCGTTCCCTCATCTGTTGTCGGAATCAGGGTACACCCGGTGCCAGTTCCAAAATTACAGGTACTCTCGATAATGGGTAGGTCGGCTTCAAAGGCTGTGCGGCTGTAGTTGGTGTTGAAGAACGTTCCTGTCAGTGGGCTGGTAAAGCGAACGGCGGTTGGATGCAAAGGATTGCCATCGGGCCAGTCCTTCAGGTACGATGTGCCATCAAAACCGGTATTGCTTCCTATACAGCCGGAGACCTGGACTAAGGTGGAGGCAGACGCCGGGAAACAGCCAATATCATCGTCATCGGTTGGGCTCGGATGGTTCGCCGGGCCTTCCGTGTTGCCAGCGGGGCAAGATCCGCCAACGGTGATAGGATTGGGACCATTGCAAAAATCAAAGTGGCCGATCTCATCCGAGAAGGCAATGTTGTAAGAGTGCGCGGCCCACGGTACGCGGGTCTGCTCGGACGAGGTGCTATACATGGGATGGAAGTCGTAAGGGATATTCTGACAGGTGGTGCCATTGGGATCGAACTTCACCTGACCGAACGAGTTGGCGGCACTGGCGGTCATAAAGCCATGCTGGCCCGTATTCTGATCGACGATGTCGATGCGCAGCCCGTGAGGGGTATCTTGCATCACCACAATCAGCTGATCGCCTGAGTTCATGAAGAGATCCTTCTGTCGATCAGGAGTGAAGGTTGCCAGGGTAGACTCGACCGGGTTAGCAGGAGCCTGAGCAACGCCGTTTTTGGTGATAAAGGCAAAGTTGACCGGCTCGACACCAGCAGTATTGAGGCAGGTGGCATTGTTGTTCTGCCCGGTTACCGGGTTCTGTGAGAGACTGTCGATATTGAGGGCGGCACACCACTGCCTGGCATCGCAACTGGTACCAGCGGGCCACGCCAGACCACCAGGAGGATAAAACTGCATTTCCATGAAGGCAGTTCCAGAATGCTGAGAGCTGACGGCGGGATCGACAATGTTGCTGTCGCTATCCGGCGTGCAGGTGTTGAGCTGCTCAGGATAGGACTGGGTGTCGCACATTGCCATACCAAACCAGAAGGCGATATGAAGCTGTAAATTGAACGACTTATTAGCTGTCAGCGGGGTTGCAGCAGGATCTTTAGGCAGTTGGAGCCTGTACAGCATGCGGTTTCCTGCACCGGGCTGATTAGAGTAGAAGAGGGTCGCAGGTTCATCGTGTCCAACGTACTGACCCGGACCAAAAACTGCTTGTGCATCATGCACTTCAGTACAAAGGGCTGAGCGAGCACCTGCACACTCAATGTGCATTTTTGCGTTTAAGGCGCTCTGGCTGGCTGCCTGGGCAGTTGGGATCGTTGACAGCGCCCCTGTCATCATTAGTCCAACCACCATAGAAGTAAGGGCTACGACGGAGAAAATTCTGCTCATCCTTGAGCGTAAAGGGAAGCGCATTCGTTGGCCTCACTTTCAAAATAACTGAAGATGTTCTCGACGGGCATTTAGCAAACTATTATCATGATCCCTTTGGATATATAACAATTGCCTTGTTAACATAATACAAAAAAATGGAACGGATAGAAAGGTAGAAAAGTAGAATATAGGTGCAGGTTTGGTAGAGATTCGGTGATTGTTTGCTGTTGTGTGCTGAGAGGCGGTTGCAAATTAGATTGATGGATCTCTATTATATACTCAATACATAAGTCATAGAGCATAGAGCTGCTCTATGACTTATTTGTTAACGGTCAGCGAAGAGGCAAATTTCGCGGATGCCGCGTTCAAGCTCCTCTTCAGGGCCTGCCAATGAGATGCGGACATTGGCTTGCGCTATCGAGCCGAAGCCGCTGCCGGGGGCGACGGCGACATTGCGCTCACGCAAGAGATCAAGGGCGAACTGATGGCTATGGCGAACCTCGCCCTTGCGGCTGCTGATATCGATTAGCGTATAGAAGGCTCCGTGCGGCGTATAGATGTAGCGCCCGTAATCTTTGAGCAGGCTGACGGCGAGATCGCGCCTGCTGCGATAGGCTTCGCGCATCTCAGCAACACAATCCTGTGGCCCGGTCAGCGCGGCTACGGCTGCTCTCTGGATCAGGGTGCTGATATTGGTATATTTGGCATTGAGCACGTCATCGATGGTTTTCATCAGGTGGATGCCGGTTGCCAGATAGCCAATGCGCCAGCCGGTCATGGCATAGGTTTTCGAGAACGAGTACACGCCGATGAAACGCCCGGCTTCGAACTCCTCCGGCGAGAGCATGGTGGCAGGACTGATATGCTCGCCTTCGAAAACCATCTGGTCATAGCACTCGTCCGAGAGCAGGTAGAGATCGTGGCGACGGGCAAAATCAAGCAGGGAGCAGACGATCTCGCGCGGAAGGACTGCGCCAGTCGGATTGCCGGGCGTGTTAATCAGTAAGACGCGGGTACGGGGCGTGACCAGTTTTTCTAATTGGGCAACGTCAGGGAGCCACTCGCCCTGTGGATCGAGCGGATAGGGTACGCCGGTTGCTCCACAGGCGGAGAGCTGCATAAAGTAGAGGGGCCAGCAGGGATCGGGAATCAAGACTTCGTCGCCCGGTCCCACGGTCGCCATGAGCGCAACCTGGATCGCGCCAGTGCCGCCCATTGTGACGGCGATATGAGCTGGCTCGACCGGGTAGCCGTTGATACGCTGGATTTTCTCGGCCAATAACTCGCGTAGCCAGGGCTGGCCTGCGGCTGGAGCATAGGTCATCGCTTCGCCTTGAATGGACTGGATAGCAGCCAGGCGGATATGTTCTGGTGTGCGGAAGCCTGGTTCGCCGATCTGCAAGCGTGCCGCCGGAGGGAGCACCACGCCGCGAGCTTTGGCTTCGGCCTGCCATTGCTGCGCGTAAGCTCCCAACGACGTGATCGCGTTCACCGGCTGGTTATAGATCTGCTCTTTGCCAATTTTCATGAGATTGTGCCCGTCCTGATTAGTGTGTACCTATACGCTCTACAAGGCCGGAGAGGAGCGCAATACGAATAGGCAGATAATCAAGCTCAATATATTCGTCTGGATTGTGAGCCAGGCCACCGCCCGCGCCCAGTCCATCGATGGTAGGCGTTCCTATGGCGGAAGTGTTGTTGGCATCTGAAGCGCCACCGCTGCCGAGGTCTTCAATTTTCAAGCCCAGCTCTTTGCCCGCTTCTTTCGCGAACTGCACCAGTTTGCTATTGCGGTCGTTGCGTTCAAAGGGCATGCTCCGTATGCCACCGCTGAGGGTGATCTGGGTGCCATTCAAAACGTGTTTGGTGGTTACTTTGCGCATGGCTTCTTCGATGGCCTGGATGCCTTTTGTGTCGCTGACGCGCACGTCCATTTCACAATAGGCAAAATCTGGCACTACGTTGGTACGCTCGCCACCATGAATAATGCCAACGCTGAGCGTCGTGCCGGGAATGGTGCCGTTGAGCGCCTGGAGAGCCTGCACCTGGTAAGAGAGTTCGAGGATGGCGTTGCGTCCGTGTTGTGGCTCGACGCCTGCATGGGCGGATACGCCGCACACCTCAACGCGATAATTGCCAATGCCACGACGCGAGGAGACGACGGTGCTGATCGCTCTGCCAGGCTCCAGCACAATCACAGCGTCGGATTGTGCGGCCAGCTCCTGGATCAGCGGCTTGCTGACAGGGGAGCCGACCTCTTCATCGCTGTTGCAAATAAAGGTGATGCTTTGAAAGTTGGCTGCATTGGCCTCGATGAGGAGATGCAAGCCGTACATGCCGATCAACAGGCCCGATTTCATATCAAGCACGCCTGGCCCTTTGGCGATCTGCATACCGTTGCGCTGACCGATGGTGAAGGGGCGACGCTCGGCTTCTCCGTCAGCAAAGACCGTGTCCATATGCCCGACCAGCAGGAGGCGCGGGCCATTGGAGACGCTGCCCTTCCAGGTGGCAACAAGATGGTTGCCATACTTTTGCTGGGGATCGAAATAGGTTGAGAAGCCAAAGTCGCGAAAACGCTCTTGCAGGTATTCCCCGACGCGGTCTACGCCAGCTTTGGTGTAGGTGCCAGAGTCGATATTGACGATGGCTTTCAAGTCATCAAGATAGGGCTGCATGATTTGTTCGGCACGCGCAACGGTACGATGTTTTTTCATCAAACGATTCCCTCAGCTTTGAATTGTGCTATCTCAGCATCGCTATAGCCAGTCTCAAGCAATAGCTCGCTGGTGTGTTCGCCCAACAGAGGCGGCGCGTAACGCTGCTCCCGTTCGACCTCTGAGATGCGCGGGAAGCTCTGGATGGTACGGAACGACTCATCGGCCCAGCCGTTGGTGATGGTAACATCGCGAGCCTGGGCGTGAGCATCTTCCAGGGCCTCTTCAATCGTATAGACGGGGCCGAGACAGGTATCGAGATCGGCCATCTCGTCCATCCACTCATCACGCGTTTTCGTCTTAAAGATTGCTCGTAAGGTGTTCAGGGCCTCTTCACGCTCGCCAGGACCGACTGGCATATGGAACGGCAACAACTCTAGATGTCCCACGCGAGTACAGAACGTGTGCCAGAATTTCGGCTCCAGAGCTGCCAGCGTGATATGTTTGCCATCTTTCGTTTCATAAATATTATAACAGGGAAGGCCACCATCGAGGGCGGAGCGATTGGGGCGAGGAGGCTTGCCTGTATTGAGAAATGCGGAGGAGAGCAAGGGTAGCAATGCCATCACGCCTTCGGTCATGGAAACATCGACCATGCGGCCCTTGCCAGTTTGAGCGCGTCCCACCAGCGCGGTCAGGATGCCAATCACCGACATGAAGCTGCCTCCCGCCAGATCACCAAGCTGGGTGGCGGGCATGGCTGGCTCGCCTTGAGGCCCCCGATTGTAGTGGAGCAGTCCCGCATATCCGGCGTAATTGAGGTCGTGGCCGGCTCGTAGACGATAGGGGCCGTCCTGCCCGTAGCCACTGATGGCGCAATAAATAATACCAGGATGGATGGTTTTGAGTTGCTCG
>DASTZT010000628.1:0-4395 GCA_035764225.1 Ktedonobacteraceae bacterium | reverse complement strand
GCCAGTCGGTATGACCAATATAGATAGGGATCACGGTAGCCTTGTCGCTGGCACGCTGCCGCATCGCAAGCTCCATTTCGGTGTAGCATTTTTCAGAAGCGGAAAAGTGCGAGCTGAGCAGCAAAAGAATAATGCGAGAAGAGGCAATCTGATCGCTAATTTTCTGGAAGTGGTCTACACCTGCATCAAAACGATCTCTATCCCAAAGCTCCATCATCCCACTTCGTATATAAGGATAAAGCTGGGTTGCGAGGCGATCCTTATGCTGCTTATCGGCATCATCGTAAATCATAAAAACTTTGATTGCATTGAGGTTTTGACTAACCTGTACAGGTGCATCAACGCGTGCTGGCGAAGAAGGGGCTGGTTGGCTCGCCACTACATTAACGCTGGGAGTAGATTCCGATGTAGCAGACATATCACCACGCGGCACAACAATATCAGCGGAGATAAACGCGTGGGCGAAGGCGGCGGCAGTATGGCAGGCATACTGCTTCCAGTCATCGTTGCGTTTGAAGCCCACGATGTCGCTGATCCCACGAATCGCCATCACGGGATATTGCTTGCGCATTTGCTGGGCCGCCTGATACACCCCTGCCGCCTCCATTTCCACCGCCCGAATTCCACGGGCGTTCTGTAGCCATTGTGCCAGCACGGCATCGCTGCGTATCAACGTATTGCTGGATGCAATGGGAGCAGTGAGGAATTTGGGGGGACGCCTTCCGCGCTGCGTCTGGTCGAAATGCCAGAGCAAAGCATCCCTGACTTTCTTTTGCCATGCTTCATCAATGCCTTCGTCAAGCAGATTCTTGAAACTTCTTCCTGACAATAGCAATGATGGCCGAGTCATGCCGATAGATGTTGCGCTATTCCAGTCGGCGAGCAGTGTCTGATAGAGGTAGAGATTGGCCGTGATATCGCTGATAATGGGATGAACTCCTCCAGAGACATCATAGGTAGTTTGATTGCCCTTGATCGCGCTGAGATCAAAATTATGAATATGCGAGGAGATGACGACATCCCCCAGCGTAAAGTCATGATCAGGGACGCCGCCACCAATACCAACCACGAGCAAGACCTGGGGGTCAAGATCCTGGATCATCCAGTTGGCAAGCTGTTGGGAAGCATCATTCCCTTGCCTGTTGGTCCGAGCAATGGCAACCGTGCAGATGTTACCTTCTCTGGTCTGTATCCGGCTAATACCATAGGTGCGCAGGCTAGCAGAATCTTTGTAAGGGCCGGGCTTGAAGCGATCATAAACGGCCTGAAATTCTTCTGGAAGAATCGTGATAATTGCGCAATCTACCTTCATAAGCAACTCTCAAATCCCTGACTCTATCTAAATGTGGTGCAACAGGTGCAATAAGTATATGTTAGTATAATTGTTATAGATCAATACTGCAAGAGTTTATTTTCAGACATAGCCTTTTCTAGCAAAGGCCGACCAGGGCAAGAAAGGTGGATGATGGGCAGCCGACGGTGCCCAATGCCTGGATTGGCTGGGCACGCATCGGCCAGGAAAGTGGTCTAGCCGATCATATCCCCGCCGGAATGGTGAGATGACCGTACTGGCTATCCTGGATATGGGTGTGCAGGTTCCAACTCTCGGCAAACTGAAGGGCGTGCTGGAACATCTCTTCAGTATACGGCTCGAAGACGAACTTCTCACCCGGCCCGAAGGTGGAGTAGTCGTACTCACCCCTCAGGGCAGGCGGGATATTGCGTTCCCAGAGATGCATGTACTGCTCTGGATTTTTGGAGAGGGCCTCGTCAGCACGCTTGATGGCACGGAAATAGGCATTGAGCACGCTCGGATTGATGGTGGGGCTGACCCAGAAGGTAATCAGGAACTCTCCACGAGCCAGGATGCGCAACCCTTTAGCCTCAGCAATAGCAATTTCTGGGTCGAGCAGATTGGCAGCTTCAATCTCGCCTCTCAACAATGCAAGCAAACGCTGGCCTGGCCCTCCGGTGTGGACGGTGCGAATATGCTCTCTGGGCAAGACCTGTTCCATGACCGCTAAGGTGGTGAAGTGGCTGCCTGCTCGCTCACCGATGCCGACCGGGATGTCGCGCAGGTCAACGAGTCGCCGGATGCTGGAGCCAGGTTTGGTAAAAATAGCAAAGCGGCCCACTGTATACAGATCAGGCACGAGTCTGCCCATCCCTGCACCGGCATTGCAGGCCGTTCCCCACTGGCATGCCGAGTTCACGACCTCCATCTGTTTGACAAACGGCAAATCCTGGGGACGCTGTCCATACTGATCGCCAAAGTGGCTGGAGACCGAATGCATCACATCCTGAAGCATCTCCGGCTCCAGACCCTCTTGCTGAAAAAAGCCTTCATCGAGCGCGATCCACTCCTGTAATCGCGAGAAGTGTGGCACTACCTGTACAGGCGTTCGTTGTGTAGGGATGGTCATGTTCCTTACCTCCATGTTAGCTGAGTAGGGGCAATCCCTTGCGGTTGCCCTGAGCAGGGGCAATCCCTGCCCCTGCATGCGAAGATTCTCAAATGGGATCTTCGTTATCTAAAGTATAACAGAAAATTGTGTGCAACTAAGGCATGACAAAACTGTATCAGAACCTTTCAGTTTTCCCTCTGGACCGCTCTCAGGAGAACCGCTATTCGCTCTTCGTACCGACCTGGTTCACCACGTCCAATTTATTGCCCGTCCTTCCCGTTCTAGATGCTGCATTATGACGTTGTGATCGTCCTCCCACACATTCGCTCAATAAATTGGACGCGCTAAAGCTGGTCGGTACGAAAATGCGAGCGTTTTATTTGTAGCGGAAGAGGTAAGGATGTACTAGATCTGCAAAGTTCTGAAGCTGTACAGTTGATAACTGAAGGCAGTCCAACTACTATTTTGTGGGCTGGTTGTTGGCACAAACTCGATGCGCACCATCACGGATGATTTACCAGCTAGCAGCGAAGCCGGGAGAGGAAAATCTTCGTCGCGCCAACAACGCTGATGGCCGTCAATACCGTCACGATTTGAGGCTCCGGCATCGTACCATGTTCCGGCAAAGGCGTTATCAAGATAGATATTGGCACGCTGATTGGCAACGCAATCATCGAAAGTGCGCCTCAAGTACGCGCCAATATTGTGAGGATCAAGCCGCATAGTAAAACTGGTAGAGGTCGTTGTCGCCGTCCCGCTCATGGCAATGAGCGGAGCATGGGTAAGGTATTCATAGGCAGCAACTTTCTGGTAGGATTGTTCGCTCGTGGCCTGATAATGGTGCTCAACGCGGCTACTCGGCAATGCTGGCAATATCTGATCGCTGAGCAAAGCGGTTTCGGCAGGAGTGCCATACCAGAGCATAGTGGCGCGATAGGGGTGCGTACTTTGATTGACGCTCCCATGTTCCCAGTTCACGACAAGATGGCGGTTGAAGGGTAGCGCGTCGGCGATGAGAAAGCGATAGAGCGCCGCGCCATCATGGTCGCTGCCGGGAGGATTATTGACGCTGCTGGGCAACCCACCCAGAGGTAAGGAGACCTGAGTTCCGCCATGCCAGTAGTCACCTCCCAGCCCCCATTCCTCAGTTCCGGTCACGGCAATTTGTGGCGTCTGACTATCATCAAGGTAAATATGTGGATCGCCTTCAAGCGTCCCATCGGGCGCTGCGAAGTTAATCACGGTTCCCACAAGTTTACCACTGCCCCGCACATCCAGAAAGGTCATGTCTTGTCCAGCTTGCGGATGTGGGATGCTCGTGTAGGTAGCATGGAAGGTTCCCCACCATTGTGGAGGGTCGGGAAATGGCTCGTAGCCCACGTTCCATGCAATATTGTTTAGAGGATGATCCGAGACGATGGCAATACGTGCCTGTGAAGAAAACGGCATCGGCCAGTACAGATTGAAGTGCATTGAACCATCGCTATCGCTGTTCGCGCCTGCGATCCAGCCCTGCACGAGCGGACGCCCGGCAGGTTGATAGACGCCCGCGCCATCCCCAACCAGAAACTTGATCGGAGCATCGACGCTGGGCCGCGCCTCACCATCCCACGAGATCAGCAGGCGGGCATTGCCAAAATCGACCATTTCTGAGGCAGGCACCTGGAACGTGAGCGCCCTGATTTGACTTGGACCGGAGAGAGTCACAACGGATGTCGCTTCGCCACCTCCTGCCAACGTCAGCTTTCCGTTTTGCTGCGAGAGGTGCGCAGGTGCGATATCACTACCGGCGCAACGCAGCAGGCTGACAACATCGTTAGCGCGGGCGTTACTGTTCCAGGTTGTAAGAGACGTACCATAAGGCAGCTTGCGATAGAGCGCATAGAAATTGCCATTCGCATGCTGCGAGGTCCATGTCATGCTCTGGTTGAAAGCGAGGCTGGTCGCGAGAATGCTGCTCCCCTGGCTCTCCTGCGGATTGAGCGAGAGC
>DASTZT010000627.1:0-3853 GCA_035764225.1 Ktedonobacteraceae bacterium | reverse complement strand
TTCACCGCTTTCCTGCGTATCGGCAAGCTAATAAAAAAGATCAGGAACCCAGTTGCCTTATGAACATTGAAAATTAAATAGGGTATACTAAAGAGACCAAAGGGTTGCAAGCCAAAAGGAGGTCTCTGGATGCCAAAAATCCGAACGCTTGAGCTGAGTGAAGCCCAACGTCAGGAATTGATCGATGTGCGCGATCATGCCGCTGAGCCTTATCTGCGCGAACGATGCGCCGGTCTGCTCAAAGTGGCTGACGGGCTCAAAGCAGCTGATGTCGCCCGACGTTTCCTGCTCAAAGCGCATAAGCCGGATACGCTTTACACCTGGCTGAACCGTTATCAGCAGCAAGGCATCCAGGGGCTCAAAATTCGGTTTGGACGGGGGCGCAAGCCCGCTTTTTCCCCCTGCGAACCTTAGAGCTGATCAGGCGCAAGAAACGCTGCTGCATCTGCTGCGGCGTGATCCGCGCCAACTGGGCGAAACCAGCACCCGCTGGACCCTCTCCCAAGTGCTCAGCCATTGCCAGCAGTGGGGATGGCATCTCGGCAGCCTTTCCGGGCTCTGCCATCTGCTTGATCGGTTGCATCTGCATTTCAAGCGAGGCCGCGACCATGTTCACAGCCCAGACCCGCTCTATGAGGCGAAAGTCCACTGGCTCGATGCCATGCTGGAGCAGGTGCGAACGGGTGATGGGCATCAGGCTTTGCTCTATCTGGATGAGCTAACCTATTACCGGCAGCCTTCCATCGGCTACGGCTATGAACTGGCCGGTTCGGACCGTCCATACGCCGAGCGCTCATATCGGTCGAATACGACCACCCGCGTCGTCGCCGCTCTGGATGCACTCACCGGTCGCGTCTTTTCCCATCAGGGCAGCAAGGTGGATGTTGATGCTTTGGTGGGGCTCTACCAGCAGATCGCGACGAGCTATCCAGCAGGTCAGCGGATCTGGGTCGTCCAGGACAACTGGCCGGTACATTTCCACCCGGACGTGCTGGTCGCCCTGGAAGAGCAAGTGCGTCCCTTCCCGTTCCGACCCGCTCCCAATTGGCCTCTTGAGCCCAGCGAGCGAGCCAGGAAGAAATGGGGCAAGTGGCGATTGCCGATCCAGATTGTGCCGTTACCGACCTATGCATCCTGGCTCAATCCGGTCGAGAAGCTCTGGCGTCTGCTCAAACAAGACGTCTTGCATCTGCATCGGCTGGCTGACGACCTGCCAACCCTTCGCCAATTGGTGCTCAGTTTCCTCCAGCGATTCGTTGGCGGTTCCCTTGACCTTCTCCGAGCGGTTGGGCTTGGTATACCCCCTTAAATTTTCAATGTTCATAAGCGGGTCGGTACGAAGGGGAAGCGATTCCCCGATGAAAGCGGCTCACAGAGAAAACTGAAGAGCCCTCATCTGCATCTTGCCCATGTCTATAATCGTGAAAATACTGTAACCAACAACGCAAATCTCAACCAGATTACCATGAAATCTTAACAGATCGTATGGTATACTCTCTTCTAGAGAGTTGTTAATGGATAGTAGCGCATGGGCCGGGCTAAAGGAGGAAGCCACGGTTGACGAGGTGGAGGCCGTTCGGAATGTCAGCGGGGAGCCTCCAGGGCAGATCACTTCCCTGAGAAGAGAGCCGACAACGCTGGTTGGTAACAACCAGGACAAAAAGCTCTCAGTGATGTAGTAGCAACACGTCTACGTGTGCTACTTCTCAATCAGAAAGGGTACCCGACCACATGTGCGGTATCATCGGCTACGTCGGCCCAAAGGGCACCGACGTTACTACTATATTGCTTGAAGGACTGAGCAAACTTGAATATCGCGGATACGACTCCGCAGGCATCGCAGTCCTCACTACCAATGGCACCCTCGCATTACACCGTCGTGCTGGCAAAATCGCCAACTTAGCTGCCACTGTCGAGAATGGTTCTCGTCCCGAACAGGGCACGCTTGGCATAGGCCATACGCGCTGGGCCACGCATGGCCGTCCCAGCGACACCAACGCTCACCCCCATCCCGATTGCACTGGCGTGCTCACCGTCGTCCATAACGGCATCATCGAGAACTACATCGAACTGCGCCGGGAACTGGAACAGAGCGGCCATAGCTTCCGCTCCGAGACGGATACTGAGGTGCTGTCACACCTGATTGAGCACACCTACTACGGCGTTGCTCAGCACAATCTTAAAGAAGCCGTGCGGCTCGCGCTTCAACGTGTCACCGGCTCTTACGCTATTGCCGTTGTGAGCAGCGAGCATCCTGATTTGCTGGTGGGGGCGCGTTGTAACGGCCCATTGATCGTCGGCTTGGGCGAGAACGAGCAGTTCCTGGCCTCCGACATTCCCGCCATTCTCAAACATACGCGCCGCATTATCATTCTGGACGAGGGCGAAGTTGTGGCGCTTCAGCCAAGCAGTGTCTCCATCGTCAAACTCGACGGAACAGCAGTGCAACGCGACCCTATTGCCGTTGACTGGGATGCGGAAGCAGCCGAGAAGGGGGGTTATCCCCATTTCGTGCTCAAAGAAATTTTTGAGCAGCCACAGGCCATGCGGCGGGCTCTGCTCGGACGCATCCGCGATGGGCAGCTCCATCTGGCAGAACTCGACCAGATGAGCCAGGCTGGTCTACTCGATCAGATCCAGCGTATCGTCATCGTCGCCTGCGGTTCATCCTACCACGCTGGGCTGGTTGCCAAGTATGCAATCGAGCAATGGGCGCGTATTCCAGTGGAGGCCGTTACCGCCGCCGAGTTCCGCTACTGTGACCCCATCGTCGGACCGGAAACGCTCTGCATCGCCGTCACACAATCGGGCGAGACGGCGGACACGCTGGTCGGCATTCGGCAGGCGCGTGAACATGGCTCGCCCGTTATCGCCATTACCAACGTCGTCGCCAGCGCCATCACGCGCATCTCGGACGCCGTGCTCTACCTGCAAGCGGGACCGGAGATCGGCGTCGTCTCCACTAAAACTTTTGTGACCTCTGTAGCCGTACTCTACCTGCTGGGTCTCTACCTGGGGCAGCAACAGGGGCGCATCAATGCCGAACAGGCACGCGAACTGCTCGCAGCCCTGGAGCGCATCCCCGACCAGATCCAGCATATGCTCGATCAGGCGGCGAGTCCCAACGACCAGATTGCCCCGCTAGCCAAACGCCTGTCGAAGGCCAGCAGCATCATGTTCATTGGGCGCGGCGTTGGCTTCCCCACAGCTTTAGAGGGTGCGCTCAAGCTCAAGGAAATCTCCTACATCCACGCCGAAGGTTTCCCTGCGGGCGAACTCAAGCACGGCTCCATCGCCCTGCTCGACCCGGACACGCCCTTGATCGGCATCGCCACCGCCTCGCACGTCTACGAGAAAGTCGTGAGCAACATCCAGGAGGTGCGTGCGCGTGACGCCCAGGTGCTAGTCGTAGCGACGGAGGGAGACGAGAACATTCGCCGCCACGCCGACGACGTGCTCTACGTTCCGGCCACGCCCGAAGTTCTTAGCCCTTTATTGGCAACCATCCCGCTGCAACTCTTCGCCTACCACACAGCCGTTGCCAGAGGATGCAACGTGGACCAGCCGAGGAATCTGGCGAAATCGGTCACGGTGGAGTGAGGAGCGAGTAGAATATAGGACATAAAATAAAGTCTTATGTCGAGCACATTGGCTAAAAATATGATGACCTTGTGAAGATTTGTTACAAGGTCGTCATTTGATGTTCTACTCGGTGTTTCGGCCACACCATTTCCTGGCTCTTAAAACTCCAAATTATCCTGAGAGACTGGGGATACACTATCAGTATCTTTTATAGGCAATTCCATTTGCAAAGCTGCCTGAGAGACCACCCCAGCCCCCCGTGCCTTTTTAG
>DASTZT010000626.1:0-19637 GCA_035764225.1 Ktedonobacteraceae bacterium | reverse complement strand
TGAGCGCCGCCTCAAGGATCACAATCTGTTCCTGCTTGTCAGCCTTTTGCAGCGCAGCCTGACGAATGATCGTCTCGCAGAAAATGCTGGCGGTTTCAGCTAGCGTCATCGGCGTCTGCCTCTGCAAGGCTGTGCGCTGAGCCAGGTTGAGATTGTGATACCCATGTCCCAGTTCGTGGGCCAGCGTGCTCATGCCGCCAAAAGCTGGCTTAAAGTTGGCAAATACCCGCGACTCATCTTTACGCAGCGATGTGCAATAGGCTCCATCGCGCTTGCCAGGGCGCGGCTCAGCGTCGATCCAATGTTCGCGAAAGGCGCGAGCCGCGAAATTGGCGAGCTTCGACGAGTAGGTGCCGAATTGTTCAACAATAAACGCCGCCGCATTGTCATATTCCCAGACTCTGTTGCTTGAGCCAACGGGCGCGAACAGATCGTACCAGGCGAGGCGCGGCAGATGAAGCGCGTGGGCTTTAGCACGGAGATAGCGCCGGAAATCAGGGAAAGACTGACGAGCAGCTGCGAACATCGCATCAAGCGTCTGTCGATCAATATTATTGTTGAACAGCGCAGCCGCGAGAGGCGATTCCCAGCCCCTGCTTCGCGTCAAGACATTGACTTGACCTTTGATGCTATTAAGGGCGGCAGCAAGAGGCAGAGCTGCCTGCTTCCATGCCTCAAGTTCGGCTTCGTAAGCCTGACGACGTACCTCCCGGTCGGCATCAAAGGCCAGATTGCGAATCGCGCTCATGGGAAGTTCTTGCACCTGTCCGCCGATTTCCAGGCGTACCTGCAACTGAGAAGTAAGGTTGCTGTGCAGCCTGGCCCATGCTGTGCCGCCGCTCACATCCAGCTCTGTCGCCAAAATTTCCTCGGCGGGCGACATCAAATGTTGTGCCTGTACCTTTGCTCGGCGTAGCATATAGGCGTGATTGCGTGCCGTCGCAGATCGTTCAATCAGTGCCTCTATATCTAGCGAGCCGAGCCAGGCCGTAAGACGAGTAGCGAGAAAAGACCATTGGACCATATGCTGCTGCAATTCGCTCATACGCGCCTGAGCGGTGTTGTCTCGCGAGTTGGTGCTCACAAAACAGCTAATGTAAGTCACGATTGTTCTGATATGATCCGCGACGGCGTTATAGCGTTCAAAGACCGTTTCGAGGGTGTGAATGACGCTCCCATCCACCGCCAGCGCCGGTTGCTGCATAATATGATGTTCGTCAAACAGGCGCACGAGGTCGGCAATGTTCTCGATGGTGTGGGCGAACCCTTGAGCGAACTCCGGCGAGTCCAGGCTCGGATACACCACAGACATATCCCAATGGGGTAACGATTGGGTGGTAGTCACCAGGCAATCCTCCTTCTGTACATCAAAACTGTGCCGCTAGTATTGTAACATGAGTCGCGAAAACCTGGAAATCTAGAACAATAGCTGTAAGCCCAAGCAAATTGTACATATAAATGTATGTACGAGCGTTCCTTAATAATAAGAGAGGGTTGCTCAAACATTCGTACCGACCTCCCACGATGAATCGGGGAGCTACAGCGCGTTCAATTGATTGCTTCGCGGTGGGCAATAAGGGGCAGGACGCTCAATAAATTGGACGCGCTAAAGCTGGTCGGTACCACGGTTTGGGCAGGACGCTCAATAAATTGGACGCGCTGAAGCTGGTCGGTACCACGGTTTGGGCAGGACGCTCAATAAATTGGACGCGCTAAAGCTGGTCGGTACCACGGTTTGGGCAGGACGCTCGATAAATCGGACGCGATAGAATCAGGTCGGCACAAAAAGTGGGGTGGGTGGCGCAGAGAGGAAACGGGAAGGCTCTGGAGGGTTGCCAATTTGTACTTGACGGCACGTCATGAATTCCATACAATCAAGCTACAGATTGGGTGCTTATGGAAATAATATTACTGCTGGAGGTGTTGCGTTGTCATCACAGGGAGGGGAAGAGTGGTTGAGTCTGCGCGAAGCTGCTGAGATGCTGGGTATGCACCCGGCCACAGTTCGCTTGTGGGCTGATCGCAATGAACTGCCTTCGCGTCGTACGGGCGGCGGGCATCGTCGCTTCCGTCGATCTGATATTGAGGCTCGTCTGCGCCAGGAGACAGAGCCAAAGCCCAACCCGGCAGCACAGTTGCTGATTCAAAGTATTATGGGGCGCGTGCGCTTCGCTTTTACTGACGGCACGCTGAGTACGCTGCCCTGGTATCAACAGTTTGATGATATGGCGCGTGATGCTTATCGCCATCTGGGCAGACGCGTGCTTGATCTGCTGCAACGCGCCTTGAGCAGTACCACAGACAAAGAAGCATTGCGCAGCGAGGCGATGCAACTCGGTATGGAATACGGCTCCATCACTTGCAAATCACATGTGCCGGTTGCCGACGCTGTGCGGGCTTTTCTCTACTTCCGCACGCTTTTTGACGAGGCCGTACTGCAACTCGTAGAATTTCGCGGCGTGCGCGAGCAAGATATCCCCTGGGTCGAAAGTCTTTATCAAATACAAGCCATTACCAACGAGATCCTTCCTGCGCTGATCGAGGCGGCACAGGCATAAATGGATGGCAGGCTAATTCTTGTCATTGCTACAAATATCAGTTTTTACTCAAAACACTTATTTCAGCCGTTGAGCCGAAACCTTTCTTTCTTCTAAAACGTCTTTTTAAATAGAGAACCTTCAGGTGCTTTCTCTAGAAAAAAAGTATCTACCTGACTCAGGTATGCGGAGGGAACCGCATGGCATCTATAACGCTGATCCCCCAAAAATGCGTACTCTCATGCCTGCAAGCAATTCTCATTTTTAGATATTGTTCAATCACGTTGGCATATGCTATGTTTTTCATGGAATAAGACAAACAAGGGGATGCCGCTATGTCAGTGAACCAGCAGCAGTCAGAGGATGCTCAAGAACCCTCTCTTGTCGCCCCCAGGAGCAAAATCACAATTAAGTTGGCAGAAACTCAGGAGATCCTTTTAGAGGAAGCGCACGATACAACTAATGAAGCGTCGCTATCTCTCCTGCCTGATGCTCCTCCTGTTTTTCCTGTTCCAGAACTCTTGCCTGACGATATTCTCTCACTGCTCAGCACAGAGCTTTTGCCTGGACAGCAAGAAGGCGAGATCGTGGCGATGGCATATGCTCCTCAAAATTTGACAGGATCGCTCCGTCGCGTGTCTGCAAGCCGGAGCAAGGCTCGCCATCGCAAGGCGCTCGTCTATCGTCTATCGCGCAAGCACAGGCAGCGCGACAGGCGCAATACGCAGCTAACGATAAAACGCCGCTGGATAGTACTGATTAGCAGCACCTTGAGTTTTCTGGCGCTCTTCCTGTCCCTGAGTGGAGCAGGTGCGTTTGCCACATACCGCTTCACTACTGATACGCAAGCCAGGTATCTGCATAGCGTTCTGACGTTGCGCGACCTGGTACCGCGTGACAACCTCAAGATGTACGATAGCCAGGGCGTGATGCTCGCTCAATTGACGGATCAGGGGCTGCATACCAGTGTGGCTCTCAACGATGTCTCACGCGATCTGATTAACGCGACGGTGGCGACCGAAGATAAAAACTTCTGGAAAAATTCTGGTATTGATATTCTGCGCATCATCCAGGCGGCTCTGGATAATATCCGCAGTGGCCGTGTTGTTGAGGGAGGGAGCACCATCACCCAACAACTGATTAAGAACCTGATCGTGGGCGACGAAACAAGCGTAGTGCGCAAACTGCAAGAGATTGCGCTTACTCCCCAGATCAATACCTACTATACAAAATCTGACATTATGGAAATGTATCTCAATAGCATTTACTATGGCGAGCAGGCGTATGGCATTGATGCGGCGGCCAACGTCTATTTTGATCTGCAAGACAGACCAGGCCAGCCAGCCTCAGCACAATTGGATCTGGCGCAGGCGGCTATGTTGGCAGGATTGCCAAGTTCTCCTATCAGCAATGACCCCAGGCTTTATCCAGGTGCAGCCTTTCAACGTTTTGAGTATGTCCTTGATTTAATGATGAACGAGGGCTATATCACAAAGGTACAGCAGTTGGAAGCGATCAAAGAAGCGCAAATGCCGCACTTCTTCAAAAGCCCGACCAATCTGGTTAACCGAGCGCCGCACTTTGTCAATTTTGTGCTCTCGGAGCTGGAACAGACCTATCACCTGACGCGTCAGCAATTATCGCGCTCAGATATGAACGTGTACACGACGTTAGATATCACACTCCAGGATCAGATTCAGAAAATCGCCCAGCAGCATATCGCGGAACTGCGCAATGCCCATCATTTGACGAATGCCGCTGTTGTGCTGCTTGATTTCCATACTGGCGCAATTCGTACGCTGCTCGGTAGTATTGACTATAACGATAAAAGCATCGATGGGGAATACGATGTAGCCACCCAGGGCTTCAGACAGCCCGGCTCCTCGTTCAAGCCATATGTGTATGTCACCGCCTTTGAGCAGGGAGCATCGCCAGCGCAAGCTATCGACGATCAGCCTCTGACCATCGATCTGCCATATTCAAATCCCCCCACTTTCACACCGTATAACTACGATCTGAGCTATCATGGGCATATGACTTTGCGTTGCGCCTTGCAGAACTCGCTGAACATTCCAGCGGTCAAAGTTTTGCAGCATGTCGGGATCGATGCTGCGATGAAGACGGCAACAGATATGGGTATTCGTTATCTGGGCACGCCCGGCTACTCCCTGGTGCTTGGCGGGTTGGATGTACATCTGATCGATCACACCTCGGCTTATGGTACCTTTGCCGATGGAGGCGTGCATGTCCCCTATTATGGCGTCGATAAAGTTGTTTTCGCCAACACACATCAGACGGTTGTACATCAGGTCAATCAGGGGCAGCAGGTCATTAGCCCGCAACTGGCTTATATGATGACGAGCGTGCTCAGCGATAATGCTTCACGCACGCCCGAATTTTTTGATTGCAATGTTTTGCAACTGTACTCGAACTCCCAGCAAGATTGCTGGAATGGCAATCGCGGTACCGTGCGGCCCGCAGCAGCTAAAACGGGCACAACCAACGATTTTCGTGATAACTGGACAGTTGGCTATACTACCGATTATGTCATGGGCGTCTGGGCTGGCAACGACGATAACACGCCGATGATTAATGTCACGGGCGTTCAGGGCGCAGCTCCCATCTGGCATGATGCTATGCTGGTTGCGGAACAAAGTCATCCTATCCGTGACTTTACCAATCCCGGTGGACTTGAATGGGATACGGTCACTTATCCAGATGGCGTGCAGACGAGCGATTGGTTCCTGCCCGGTACTGCTCCCATGTCTGCAGTGCCCACACCTGCTCCTGCATCTTCTTCTGGGCCAGAAGGGACGCCGCCGACAAACGACGATCATCCATCTTCTCCGGCGGCTCGTCCTTATTGTCCCAGTAGCTATACATTTGCTTTTGCTCCACCATCTGATAAAGGGCTGGCCCCCAATTCGGGATGGTGGTAATCAAATAGTTAACAAAGCGTTACCGTGATTTCTACCGTACCGTTAGGTACTATAGATAGGCCGATTCTGTCAGGACATGCCTTGCCGAGCGACTGAGCGCAGCTAGACGTTTCCTTTCCGAGGGTCTGAGCGAAGCTAGACGCGCCAGCGTCGTTGACCCTCGGAATAGCAAGACCGGCAGCGTCGTTGACCCTCGGAATAGCAAGACATGCCTTACAGGCAACCTGAGCCAGGCGAGCGCGTCAGCGACGTGGGTCGTCTAGAATTACAAATATTATGCCGAAAAGAGATCTCTCTCACCGACAGTTGCTTTAATCAGGTAAGAGAGTATATACTATACATGGCATATTACAAAATAAGTGGCTCTAGCAAGAAGAGAACTTGCCAGTTTTATTGATCGAGCATATTTATATAGCATTCTTATATTAATGTAACCCGTACACTCTCACAGGTAAATAGAGTTCGCTCTAGCGGTGGATGTGTGGCAATGGACGAGCAAGGTCAGAAGTATCGTGTAGCTTTTCTGTTCTTGCAGCACTTATGAGAAAGAGGTTAGCAAATGGGAACTGAGCAGATTCCAATGGGCACATCTTCCTCTCAGGGAGCATCAACGAATGCCCCTGGCGCATCCCAAAGCGTAGAAAACAGGGATCTTGCTAATGGCCTCAAGGGTAAGCCCGCCCAATTACCAGTCCACAGTCGAGCAGCGGCAGCGCAACGACTCAATGATGTCCCTGAACAGCCTGATCGTGGCGTGTATTATCCGGTGCCCCATCAGCTTTCTAATCCCCCCGGATGGCGGACAAAACGCTATATCAAGCGTAGGAACTTGCGCCAGAATAACCAGCGTTATGCGGCAACTGAGCGCATTGGGACGCAGTGGACCATGCTCCCTATGGCCTTTGGCTCTCTTATTGTCATTGTTGTTCTAACCAGTGTCCTGGTGACGCTGACAGCCCTGATAGGCGCAACGCAGCAGCGTTACGGTCAGCAGGTGACGACCTTAGAGGATATTCTCCCTAAGGATAGCTTAAAAGCGTATGATGCTCATGGCACCTTGTTTTTCCAGATGGTGGATCAGGGATTGCAGACAACCGTACCACTTTCGCAGATCTCTCTGCATCTGGCTCATGCTGAAATCGCCATTGAGGATCAGAATTTCTGGAATAATCCCGGCTATGATATTACCGGCATTGTACGTGCGGCGCTGGATAACGAGACGCAGGGCCATGTTGTCTCCGGTGGCAGCACCATCACGCAGCAGCTCATCAAAAATGCAATTGTGGGCAACCAGGCGACGATAGCGCGTAAGCTGCAAGAGATCATTCTGGCTCCCGCTGTTACCAGGCAGTATACCAAAGAACAGATTCTCTCCATGTATCTCAACACCATCTATTATGGAGAGCAATCGTATGGAGCAGACGCCGCTGCGTATACCTACTTTGGTTTGAAAGATACGCCTACTACTTCGGCAGCCTCCCAGCTCGATATTGCGCAATCAGCGATGCTGGCAGGCATACCTAGCTCGCCAATCGCTCGCGATCCATTTTTGCACCCCCAAGCTTCATTAGAACGTACAGAAGAGGTGCTACAGCAGATGTATCTTCAAGGGTATATTACCCATGAAGAACAGTTGAAGGCGATCTATGAGGTCCAACAGCCCAATTTCCTGCATCATAGTTTCATTGACAACAGTGCCGCTCCCCATTTTACGCGTTATGTGATCAATGAGCTTACTAATGAGCTGCATGTAAAGCCGGAGAATCTCTCGCGGGCTGGTTTGATTGTCTCTACGACGCTCGATCTGAAGTTGCAGAATCAGGTGTTGAAGATTGCGCAGACGCATATTGCGGCTCTGGCAAAATCGCACAATATGTCGGATGCGGCTGTGGTGGTGATCGACCATCACACAGGTGCTATTCTGACGCTGCTGGGAAACATTGATCCCAATAATCCGCAATATGGAGCCTTTGATGTCGCTTCACAAGGCTTCCGTCAGCCTGGCTCGGCATTCAAACCGTTCATTTATGCTACAGCGTTCGCTCAAGGGGTCAGCCCTGGCACTCCGGTGTTGGATGGGCCTCTCACGGTACAAATGTGTTGCGGTCTCCCGTCATATTCACCGCATAACTACGACGAGCGCTTTCACGGGCTCATCTCTTACCGCCAGGCGCTCCAGAACTCGTTTAACATCCCTGCGGTGAAGTTGCTGATGCAAACCGGGGTTGATCAATCGCTGCATACAGCCCAGATCATGGGTATTGGCGACAATTACGAAGGGGTTCCAAACTATACGATGGTACTGGGATCGCTGAGCGTTCACCTGCTGGATATGACCTCGGCCTACGGCGTCTTTGCCGAGGGCGGTATCCGTGTTCCGGCCCACGCCGTGAACGCCGTGACCGATGTGCAAGGGCATGTCATTTTCAGCCTTCAGCCTAAGGGCACGCGGGTCATTAGTCCTCAACAGGCTTTTATGATTACCGATGTGCTAAGCGATAACGCGGCTCGTACCTACGAGTTTGGTAAATGTAGCGCTCTCTACCTGTATACCTATACTCAAAATGAGTGCTATGCGGGGAAACCGGGTAATGTTCGACCGTCTGCTGTGAAGACAGGAACCTCGACCGACTTCCGCGACAACTGGACGATAGGCTATACTACCGACTTAGTGGTAGGTGTCTGGGCGGGCAATAACAACAACACGCCGATGGTAGACGTGACCGGTGTGGATGGCGCAGGTCCGATCTGGCATGATACGATGTTGTTGGCGGAGCAGGGCCATCCTGTCACCGACTTCACCAATCCGGGTGGCGTGGTCAAGAAGACGGTGCATTATCCAGGCATTACCACGACCGACTGGTACATGAAAAAGTAAAGTAGTTATTCGACGATGACGCCGAGCCGGAGCAGTAAACGACGACTGACCTCGGCTCGGTGCTTGATTGGCATACGTCCGGGCACACAATGCGAGTCAGAGCCTGCACTGAAAAGCAAGTCGTGCTTCTGGACGTATTGCTGGTAAGCTTCGATGATGTCCTGGCGATGATAAGGGTGATAGACCTCGATACCATCAATGGGGATCTCCTGGCGCAACTGGTCGAGCAAGGAGGGATCGTAGAAGGTAAAGCCGCTCTCGCGACGGCCAGGATGCGCTATCAGACATAACGCTCCACTGCGATGAGCCGCATCTACCGTCTCGGCCATATCTGCCATGATAGAACGGAAGCCCGCCTCTCGGATCATTTGCATGGCCGCTTGCCAACTGGCGGCGTAGCCATGTTCACGCAAAAGCAGAGCATTATCGGAAGGACGGCGTAACTGTCCGTCGTTGGCTGCCAGGATCTCCTCCTGGCGTGGGAAAGCGTGGCCGCGATCTCGCAACTCCTGATTGACCTGGTACGTATTCTCTAACTGCAAACGTGCAACTTTTTCGGTTACATCGCTTAAGTGATTATCGCTCGGATTGAAGCCATAGCAGAGCATATGCCCCATTTTGCCGTTCCATTCTGTGCTGACTTCTACGCCCGAAAGCACAGGAAGATTTTGTTGCGCCGCCAGCTCCTGGATCTCAGCAACTTTATCCACGCGGTCATGGTCGGTGACAGCTACAAGATCAAAATGTTCTGCTACAAGATAGTCAATAAGTTGCTGGGCAGGCCAGCGTCCGTCGCTATACATCGTGTGCATATGAAGATCAACAGCCGCGCCAGGATCTAGTGTGAGATTCGTTGTCAGGGAAGTCAAGATGCACTCCTTCATTGATCGAAAAAGCTTGCTGTTGAGATCGTCAACGCCGCTACCACCTGGCACGGAAGGCTAGCCGCGCTTAGACGATCTACAATGCATGACTCAATATCACTTTCAGGTACTACAATATATACTATATAATGTGGTGTGGTGGTAGGTGATCGTAAAATTCGTTTGTAGCTAAAGGTGTAATGGATGATGATTCACAATGAACACCCCTGGAAAACCCTTTCTTCTCATAAAGTTATTGATACGCCGTATCTGAAGGTGCGCTGCGAGCAGGTCGCGCTCTCCAATGGCGTCATTATTCCAGACTATTATATTATCGAGAATCGGGGGTGGGTTGGTATTGTTCCGGTGACAGAAGATGGTCGCTTTGTGATTAATAAGCAATATAAACATGGAATTGGCCTGGAAGTGCTAGAATTTCCGGCGGGCATGATCGATGAGCACGAGGATGATCCCATGCAAACGGCCTATCGCGAGCTGATGGAAGAGACCGGCTATAGCGTAGAGCCTGACCAGCTAGAATTTCTGGCCCATATGCTGGCTAATCCGACGGGAGCGGTGACGCGCATCTGGTGGTACCTGGCCCGCAATGTCTGTAAAACGGGTGAGCAGAAGGTTGATCCAGCCGAGGTGATTGAAAATCAGTTGGTGACGCCTGCGGAATTGTTACGGCTGATCCATACAGGAGAGTTCGCCGTCCAGGGACAAATCTCCGCCGCCTATATGGCATTGGAGCGGTTGGGTTTGATCCAGGCGACGTTCTAACGGATAATCTCATCACAATTGCGCAAAGCATCACAAAAATTTTACATATTCCTGGTATTTTCTTGAAAGACTTTTGATACAGTAAAGACGATGAAAATACTTGTGATTGAGGATGAATTAAATATTATCCAGGTGATCCGGCTCTACTTAGAGCAGGCAGGCTATGCTGTGCTCAGCGCCAACGATGGCATCGCTGGTCTGGAACTGCATGCCCGCGAGCATCCTGATCTGGTGATCCTTGACCTGATGCTACCCGCGCTCGATGGTATGGAGGTCTGTCGTCGCATTCGCGCCTGGGCCAACACGCCAATTCTCATGCTCACAGCACGCCAGGGGGAAGAAGATCGGATCGCGGGTCTAGAGTTGGGAGCCGATGATTATCTGGTGAAGCCGTTTAGCCCGCGTGAACTGGTCAGCCGGGTTAAAGCAATCCTCCGTCGCAGTGTCCCATCCTTGAACGGCGGTCCGCAGGGATCACCACAGAGCAAGGAAGAGAAAGAAAAGCTCGATGAAGAGGAGATGCTGCATTTTGGAGATCTCCTGATCAATATCCCGGCGCGTCGCGTCACTATCGATGGACAGCCAATCACGCTCACCGTCAAAGAGTTTGATTTGCTTGTCACGCTCGCATCCGCTCCTGATCGCGTTTTCACGCGTGAAGTTCTGCTTAACCAGGTCTGGGGCTATACCTATCTTGGGGATGGTCGTACCGTAGATGTTCATATCGGCACCCTGCGCAAAAAGCTAGAGGCCATTGCTAATGCTCCCCACCATGTGCAAACGGTCTGGGGTGTGGGCTACAAATTCGTACCCGCGCCCTCGTCCCGTTCATAAAGGAGGATCAGGGATGATCCACATTCCCCCACTCTCTAGATTGAGCCTGCGGGTCAAACTCGTCCTCAGTTACCTGGGAGTAGCTCTGGGCGCGATCCTGATTCTGGCCTTCGCGGTCGCATTAGCAGTGCAAAACTACTTTACCATCACGCAATTAAATGTTTTACAATTGCGCGCCCAATATCAGGCCGAAAGGATTGAGAGCCTTTATCAGCGTTTTGGCAGTAGTGTGAGTGATACAACCAATAACCAGATTATTCAGAGATTCTCTAATGATCCTGTTTTGCTGGTAATTGCGTTCTCGCCCAACAATCAGATTTGTAGCCAACCAGCTTTTCTCTCACAAGGTAATTGCAATGATCCGACGCTAAAACAAGCTCTGCAACAGGCCCTCCAGGGAAAAGAAGTTGAAGGGTCATTATCGGTCTCTACCAGCAACACTACCTTCTCCTCGCTCTATGTCAGTCTACCTCTGCATAGCCAGGGGCAAATTATTGGAGCGTTGTTTCTCTCTGCCCCAGAAGTATCTCCAGATGCGTTTTTGAGCCAGGTCAATCAGGCCATCTGGATTGCTGGCATTCTCTCCTCTGGCATTGTTGTCCTTTTCAGCCTATTACTTGCACGTCGCCTCACCCAGCCACTCGAATCACTGACGTTAGCAGCAGAACAGATGAAGCAGGGGCAATATGCCCGACGCGTGGCCTTGCCCAGAGCGCAGGATGAGCTTGGACGGCTGGCGCTGACGTTTAACGAGATGGCGGATATGATCGAGGCTGATGTCAACGCGTTGCGTCGCCACGAGCAGTACCGTCGCGATCTGATCGCCAACATCGCCCATGATCTTGCCACCCCACTTACAGCCATTCAGGGCTTTAGCGAAGCTCTGGCCGATGATATGATTCAGGAACCCACCGAGCGACAGGAGACGGCCCAGCGCATTGCTCGCGAAGTGCAACGCTTGCGCCGCCTGGTAGCCGATATGCAACAAATGACCTCGCTGGAATCTGGTCGTATTCACCTCGACCTTGCTCCTCTTGATATGCAATCACTGGTCGATGAGACGTTGGCAGTGGTTGCGCCAGAATGCGAGCAAGCACATATTACGATCTGCAACGAGATTGCGCCATTTACGCCACCCGTACAAGCCGATAGTGATCGGATCATTCAGGTGTTGCTCAACCTGCTCGATAACGCCCGCCGTCATACTCCTAAAGACGGTAAAATTACGATTGGTGCGACGCCTGCTGGGAAAAAGCTGCATATCTGGGTTAGCGATACGGGAACGGGGATCGATCCCGTCGATCTACCGCATATCTTTGAGCGTTTCTATCGCGCCGACCGCTCCCGCACAGGTGCAACAGGCGGCAGCGGTCTTGGCCTCTCGATTGTGAAGGCGATCATCCAGGCTCACGGCGGCACGATCTGGGCCGAAAGCGTTCTTGGCGCAGGGACGCGCATTGCCTTCACGTTGCCGCTTGCCGCTTGATTTCCGCGTCACGACAGCCAGGTGCTATAATACGGATAGACTAGAGCAGAGGTAATCGGATTATTTTGTTACCATAAAGGGGGTTACGCTTATGGCAATCGACAGCAGTCTCATCGGTAAAACTTCGGAGCCGCAGACCTTTCAGGTCACACGAGAAGCCGTGCAACGTTTTATGGAAGCCACAGAAGATCCCGCACTGCAAAGCGGCAAGCCGCTAGAATATGCTCCTCCCACCTTCCCCACCACCTTTCGCCTGCGCAATTCCGCCGTCCGACTGGACACCTCTAAAATGCAGCTTCTTCACGGTGAGCAAGCCTACACCTATGTGCGTCCCCTGCGCATTGGTGAAGAGGTGACTTGCGTCTCTCGCATCATCGATGTGCGCCAACGAGAAGGGCGTAGCGGCCCCATGACGATCATGATAACGGAGCTGATCGGTACCGATAGCAATCAGCAACCAGTCTTCACGGCTCGTGGCACATCGATCATTCGCACCAAATCGTAATGGCAGGTCTTGCACCTGCCCTAATAGCCGCCGACCAGGGCAAGCGCTCGTTCTTGAAATACAGCCCGCCAACGCTGCTTTGCAGCTAGCTGTGCTCAGGCGGGCTGTAAGGAGGCCCCCACATCCACCCAACCAGCCTCCCCTTGCCCCTACCCTATCTTACTTTTCTCGTTCCGCGCGGTTGACTTTCTTTGCTACAATAAAAATGGAAGATCATAATGTCAGGCGGGAAAGGGCTGTTTCGGATGGACTTCGCGACCGGAGAGGGTTCGGGGAAGCTTAATCATGGTTGGTGGGCTAAAGAGGAAATAGTAGCACCAGCGCAACCTGCAATAAAAAATTTTGATACTATACCAGCTGGCTTGACTAAAGAGTATCATGTGCTTGCTGAAGTATGTGGTAGCATGAGCAACGGTTTCATGCTGCTCAATCAGCGTGAGCGCGTGGCCTATAGCAATCAAAGCGCGCTGCGGCTCTTGCGCATCAAGACAAAAGATATGTCCCTGCTTCAGGATTTCAATGTGCGCGATCACCTGCTTGCTATTGCGGCTCACCCTCAGCAGGTTCGTCTTGATCTGGATCGCATCTGGCAGAGTTCGGAAGAGGAATATTATACGGATCTGGCTCTAGCCGATGCGGCTGTACGTTGGCTGCGCATGCATGTTTTCCCCGTGCGTGATGATCTGGGACGCCTTCTTGGTCGCGGCTTGCTTTTCGATGATATTACGCTGGAACGGTCGGTGATTGAGTCTCGTAGCGAGGCGCTGGCTCTTGCTGCCCATGAGCTGAAGACGCCGCTAGCTATTATCAAGGGCTGTGCCACAACGTTGCTCGGTAGCTCGGCGCGTTGGGATGCTGCTATGCAACATGAGATGTTGCAAATGATTGATATGCAATCTGACCGGCTCTATGATATCTTGAATACCTTGCTGGACGTGTGGCGGCTTGATGCGGGGACTCAGCCTTTGCGCCTGGCACAGGTACATTTGCCAGAACTATTGCAACAACTTGTGGTTCGTTGGCAACGTCAGGCATCTGGTCATCGATTTGTGCTTTCCATGCCGTCCCACATGCCGATGGTCGTCTGCGATGCTATACGCGTTGAGCAGGTGCTTAATCATCTTCTGAATAATGCAGTGATGTATTCGCATAGTGGCAGGACTATCGAGATCCAGCTGGCAACAAACGATATTGAGGTATGTATCAGTATCGCCGATGAAGGTATTGGCATCGCGCCGGAGCACATTGATCGCATCTTTGATCGCTTCTATCGTATTCAGCAGCAAGAGAATCATCCGGGCGGTAGCGGGCTGGGGCTGGCTTCTGCTCGTTCAACCGTCGAAGCGCACGGGGGAAGAATCTGGGTTGACTCGCCAGGGCTGGGACAGGGAGCCACCTTCTACTTCACCTTGCCATTTACAGCACACTCATCCGCACCAACGCAGGTCCAGACAATAGATGTGTTATCGAACAAAGCGCGAAGCGAGACGCGTACACCTCTCTTCAAGCAGGATCGTCGTGTTCGCGTCCTGCTCGGTGAGAGTGATGCACGCTTGATGCGCTATCTGCGGGCTAACCTGGAGGAAGGGCAGTATCGCGTGCAGGCGGTCAGTCATGGAGTGCAGTTCTTGCGTCAGCTTGATCTGGAGGAGCCTGATATTATTTTGCTCTCAACGCGCCTCTCTGATATGAGCGGCCTGGAATTGCTCCAGCGGCTACGCGAATTCTCACAGACGCCCGTGATTATGCTCAGCGATGATTGCGACGAGGACGAGCGTGTACAGTTGTTCGATCTTGGCGGCGACGACCTTGTCATCAAACCTTTTAGCATGAAGGAGCTGATGGCGAGGGTGCGAGCGCTCTTGCGCCGTCGTTCCTCCGCAACCGAACAAACGACCGGGCAGTCTATTTTCACCTCAGGTGGCCTCGTCATTGATTATGCGCAGCATCTGGTTACGGTTGAAGGGCGGCCTATCCAGCTCAGCCGTACAGAATACAAGCTGCTCAGCCTGCTGGCGCAACATGTGGGTATGGTTGTGACGCATGAACTGTTGCTGGAAAAAGTCTGGGGGCCGGAATATAACCGCGACATTGACTTTATCTGGGTCTATATCAGCCGTTTACGCCGCAAAGTTGAAGCCGATTCGCGCCACCCTAAGTATATTTTAACCATACCGGATGTCGGATATAAACTGGCAAAGCTGTAAAGCCAGCCGTCAAAATGTTCAGGTTTCTGTAAGGTGTTTACCTTAGGTGTCAAAGGATTTGTAATGTGTGGCAGGTATACTCCGGTGTTAAGAACACATCTATAAGCAACAAAAGCTCTATAGAACAGGGGTGCCAGCATGTCTTCAGAGAAAAAACCAACCGTCCTCCTGATTGAGGCCAATCATTCGCTGCGCAGGCTGATTGCATTGGGGTTGCAGTCTCGCGGTATGCGCGTTCGCGAAGCCGATTCAGTTGCCAGCATTGCCGCTCTCGACGAGGGTAGCGAGCAGTCAGATCTGCTCGTGCTTGACATCGATAGCGATATCCATCGGGATTGGTCGTCGCTCAAAGCCATCCAATCTCATCCTGGTCTTTCCCAACTTCCCACTGTGATACTCACCTGGGAAGAGCAAGCGTCCGAGAAGCTTTGTGCGCTTTTGCCGCTGTCTACTATCACCCAGGCTCAGGTAATGTGCCAGCCGAAACCATTTGATGCGCGTGCGCTCTTTGCCGCCATTGAGCAAATGCTCAGCGTGCGGGCGACAGAAAAAGCGGCGCTGGAAGCGAAGGCGGAGGAAGCCTTACTGGCGGCCTATGCCGTTTATACTGCGCCCAGCATCTGGCCCATTATCACTGCGCTGGGATTACTGCTAGCGGTGATTGGGATTCTCTTCCAGGTCGCAATTAGCGTCATTGGTTGCCTGATCGTGGTCGTCGCTCTGCTGCTGTGGGCGCTACGAGCGGGGCCGGTACACAATAGGGTGGCGCTTTCGTCAGTAGTGTAAGCTCGCTGGAGGAGATAACCCTCCTGATCAAATTTCACGTCTGCTCTGTGAATATTGATAATGATGTATCGGTAAAGGTCATTTCACCGATACATCATGGGTGCGCCGCAGCGCGGACAGGGGAAACCGGGTTGTCCAGAGGCCGCCGGTAACTGCTGCCCACAATTTGGACAAAGCAGACGGTATCTTCTGGCAACCGCTCGCCCGCTCGACTCTCCGTCACTGCCATCAAAATCAAACTTGCTATCGTCCGAAGACCTATCTCGTTGACTCTCCCCCTTATGCGCTTCGCCGCTCCCGTGACTCCTGCTTTCACTTTTGTCACCAGAATTTTCCCCAGCTGCCATCAATGCAACGACCACCACAGCCAGCAGTACGACCATCAAGGCGACACAAAGCATGGCTTTGCCTAGACCCACTTGATGCACAGCCATGACGGCGAAGACGTGCAACAGGAAGCTATAAAGCAAGAATGCGCCAGCAATGCCGATAAAAAGGAGGCGGGCCGAGCTGCCAAGCTCAGGCTGGTACAGAAGCACGAGTGCGATCACCACGAGAAACGCGAACAGAGGAGCCTCGATCAGCAACCCGCTATAGAGTTGCGCCCGGAAACTGCTCTGTTGGCCACCTCGTTTTTTTGCTGCCAGGTATAAGACGCCCTCCAGGATCAGAAAGAGCAACGGAACGCCCACAGCCAGAGTCAGACATATTCCTGTCGAGAGAGGCTGCGGAACGACCCGCCCTGCGCCCAAATTCTCTATGCCTGGCGTCAGACGGGGAAAACGACCCCAGAGGTACGCGAGCAGGCCCGTAACCGCCCCTCCAACCAGCAGCAAAAACAAAATGGCCTTCCATCCCGCACGATCCTTCTCTTTGGCAAAAGTAGTCGGTCCTGGCCAGACAAACATCTTGAGCGACAGGAAAGGGAAAGCCAGCAGAGCCAGTACAAATGGACGATAGTTTTGCGCTCGTTGCTGTACTGGTTGCCATGATTGCGGGGAAATCCCCGGATAAGGAGAAGGTTGTGCCTGGGCGACAGGAAAGCCATAAGGCCCGGATTGCTGGCCGGGATAAGCTGGTTGTGGTTGATTTGGATCTGGATAGTATGCCATTGTCGTTCCCTCCGGCACAAAACAGTCATCTACACTGCCAATAAGTATATGCGGGAGGTGGGCAAAATACTATGAACTGCTTCAACATCCTTTTGTGAACTGCGTTAACATCGTTGAGGCAAGCCTCAAAATTAGTTTTTTTTGGAGGCTAGAGCAAGACGAGAGGAGTCATTTGGGCGGTGAACATCTAGTATTTTTTTATTTTTGTAAACGAAAGCCGTTTTTTTTGTTTGTGAAGCGCCATAAATTATTATAGCTTTTTTTTCTTGCGGATGCGAAGAGCGATTGGCAAAAGTTTGGGCATTCCACTCTGTCCAGTAAGTGGCGAGATCGAAGGCTGCGGGACGAACGAAACGTTGTTCGGTTAGTCTGGCGGCTTGAATACGCGAAACGCGCACTACCTGTATCTCTTCTGCGGCTGCTCCCACCAGATACCAGATATTGGCTTTCGAAACCAGACCATAGGGATCAAAGTTTTGGCGGATGGATCTGCCATAGGTCAGTTGCAGCGTGCGATCCTGCCATACTGCATCCTGAATCAGCCCAAGATATGGCAATGCGCGCCTGGAATGATCTGATGGCGTTGTGTCCATATAGATACGCTGGCGTACTTGAACCGCGTCAGAGCGGGAAGTGGTGGGGAGAGCCGCCGAGAGCTTCAGTAGTGCATCTTGCAATGCGCGATCCAGCCCTAAATCAGTGAGTGGGTCGGACAGGCTAAGGAGAAAGAGTGCTCGTATCTCCGTCGTCGTCAATCCGGTCAGCCTGGTCTGATAGCCATCGACAAGCTCGCAACCACCTCCGGGTCCACTTTCAGTATAGACGGGTATTCCCGCCGAACTGAGAGCACTCAGGTCGCGATAAATGGTGCGCTCTGAAACTTCTAGCTGCTCTGCCAACTCCTGGGCCGTCATACGTCCTCTGGCCTGCAAAAGCAAGAGGAGGGAAAGGAGTCGATCTGCTCGCAAAGAATTCCTCCATGTATGGATTGTGTGGGGTCTCGTTATCTACGGATAAGTATAACATGAAATCCCTGACAAAAGCTGTCAGGAATAGGACCGTTTCGGGCTGTAGGATCATCGTTCGATTGCTTCTCTGACTTCCTCATATTTAATCGTCATACAAGAAGTTGTGAAGAAAAATTTTAATTGACGTTTTTCTAAATATTTATTATACTCAGCGGCACATCGATATTCGATGGCTTTTTTAGATAGATCATACTTAAACGTCTTAATATAAAAGACTTAGTATGGTTGTCGGGTCGCTGTGGTGTTTTCTATCATGGGCTATATCATTGGAGCAGAAGGAAGGGGAATGTACATGCAAAATGATCCTCAGTTGGGCCATCCAGGGGAAGAGCATCATTACAATCCAGATCCACAATTTGCCACGACGCAGAACTTCGGGCCAGGGTCGCAGGGAGACAAGCTTTCTGGCAAGCGCAGAAACGGCTGGAAAGTCGCGACCATGATCCTCTTAATTACCAATCTTGTTTTTCTGGCAACAACAGTATTCGCCTTCAATCGTGCGAACTCAGTTGCGCAAACGCCAACTTTAGCCGCAACGCAGACAGTACAGCCAACGCCAGTCAATACCGCTAATCCGCCGTCAACACCAACGAGTGTTGCTCCATCGCCAACACCAACGAGTGTGGACACTTCGGGGGTAACTCCAACAACGCCAGGATCGGTACCCGTAGCAAACGGCACTATTCAGAAAAATATCGTGCTTACTTGCAGCAATTCATGTAATGATCCGATTCGAGTGACAATCAATACTATTCAGATTGATGGTGCAAATGGGCGTATGATCTGGGATATTACGCTCAAAAATATTACAGGTAACGACATCGGCTATGGCGTTAATGAGTGGGATTTACAAGCCGATGCTGCTCAGACAAAGATCCCTGCAACCTTCTCTCAAAGAAATGGTACCCTTGCGAGTAATGTTCCGCTTGACATCCAGGCAATTTTTGCCTTTGTCCCTTCCCAAAATGTTACGTATACCCTTACTGCTGAACTAGGTACAAGTATCGGGGTATCTATAGCGTTTGATCCGGTCAAAATAACGTTTTAAACGAGCAGAGCTTAAGGAGAATGCGATAGTGCCATTTTCATTAGGGAGTGGCACTATCGCACGCATAGTATGGAAACAGTGAAGATTTTTTGCTGTTACGCTCCCGAAGATAAAGAGCTGATGGAAGGGCTTCGTGTCCACTTACGGATGTTGGAACGGATGAATGTCAGCGTCTGGTATGCTCACGATATTCTTCCTGGGACAGAGTGGGAACGCGAGCGTGACGAGCAGCTGCATGCATCCGACATTATTTTGTTGCTTGTCAGTCCATATTTGATTGGTTCGCCTGAATACTATGATAAAGAAGTTCTGCCCGCTATGGAGCGACATAACCGGGGAGAAGCTCGCGTTATTCCGATCATACTGCGCCCAGTTGATTGGCGGATGACATGCCTCAGCGAACTTTCCCCCTTGCCTACGGGAGGCAGACCTGTTACTAATTCAGATTGGGATACGCTAGATCATGCTTTCTTCAATATTTTTACTGGCATCAAACAGGTCATCAATGATATAAGATCCGCTCCTATCAGCTCTAGTGCATCCACCCAGTTAGAGCAGATTATGCACAATTTCAAGCAGCTGCGTCAGCAAATTACCAACGTCGTATCTCTGCAAGGGCTGAAGGATTTTT
>DASTZT010000625.1:0-3040 GCA_035764225.1 Ktedonobacteraceae bacterium | reverse complement strand
CTCGTAGAGAAATAGCGGTTGCTCTCCGCGCAGGATCGCTTTCGCCGTAGCTACTTCTTGCACAGCAGCAACGACTGTTTCGCTACGAAGCGTATCTAAAAAGTACTGAGCAGCATCAGCTTCTGAGTCAAAGGCCAGCGTCGTCAGATCATCGCGAAATGGAGCATGGCTCATCAACGAGATTTGAGTTGTACCATCGGGCAACGCCTGCTTGACCACAAAGTAAAAGTAAAGCGAGTCCAGAGCATATTCGGTGCTATTCATGGTGCTTCTCCTAGTAAAGCTCTTGCACACATCTCTGGTTATAGCTTACGCGAAACAAACAAAGATTACATCGATCATCTGGACGATGCATCTTTCTTGACAAATGCGCTATGATAAAAGAGAGGAAAGCGCTTTTCTTCACTCTTCTGGCGAAGCCATCAGGGTAGACATTTTTCTTCACCCCCATCATTCCCATCTTAGCAAGACGCTACTATTGTTCTTCAATTGTGCTCTGCCGCAGAGAAGGTCCATGTGCTCTGTGCAGGTTGCACAAAAACAGAGGCACAGGTTTCGGATAAACTGTCTGTAGTATCGCATCCTGAAACAGCATATCATTACTAACGAGATCAATTTTTCAGCATTCACTGAGAATGGTCGTTTTCAATTATGCACAATGACCAAACGAGAGCATGGTAAGCCGATCTGTCCGCAATGATGCTGGATAAGGTTAAGAGGAGAACAGAGCACATGACCCCTGAAGCAGTTCTACGACTCGCCAGAGAGCGTGGCGCGAAGATGGTAGATTTCAAGTTCACAGATTTGCCAGGCTGCTGGCAGCACTTCAGCGTCCCTTTGCACGAGTTACGGGAAGAGTCGTTCGTTGAAGGTTTTCCATTTGATGGCTCCAGTATACGCGGTTTCCAGGCTATTAACGAAAGCGATATGCTGATTATTCCCGATGCAGAGACCGCTTTTATGGACCCCTTTACCGCCGTTCCTACGCTGAGCCTGATCTGTAATATTGCCCACCCAGGCCCCGCTGGTCAGAAGCAACCATACAGCCGCGATCCCCGCTACATTGCGCAGAAGGCTGAAGCATATCTTCGCAGCACCGGCATTGCCGATACCAGCTACTTCGGTCCCGAAGCAGAATTTTACATCTTCGATCACGTTCGCTATGCCTCCACCGATAATTGCCAGTTTGCTGAGATCGACTCGGACGAAGCACATTGGGGCAGCAATCGCGATGGCACCCGCAATATGGGCCATCTGATGCGCGTGAAAGAAGGATATTTCCCTGTTGCTCCCAATGACACGCTGCAAGATCTGCGTACCGAGATGGTCCTCAAGCTTGAAGAGCTAGGTATCCCTGTCGAAGCGCAGCACCACGAGGTCGGAGCTGCCGGACAGGCGGAAATCGATATTCGCTTTAACACACTGGTAAAAACAGCGGATAACATGTTGCTGTACAAATACGTTGTCAAGAACACTGCTCGTAAGTATGGCAAAACCGTGACATTTATGCCCAAGCCGGTCTATGGCGATAATGGCTCCGGGATGCATACCCACCAGAGCCTGTGGCAGAATGAGAAGCCGCTGTTCTACGATGGCGATGGCTACGCCGGATTATCGCAAATGGCCCGCTACTACATCGGTGGCATTTTGATGCATGCCCCAGCGATACTGGCTATCGCGGCCTCGACGACCAACAGCTACAAACGCCTGGTGCCGGGGTTTGAGGCTCCGGTGAACCTGGTTTTCTCAAAAGGCAATCGCAGCGCCGCCGTGCGTATCCCGTTGACCGACAATCCAAAGGCGAAACGAGTCGAATTCCGCCCACCCGATGCGACCTCCAACCCGTACCTGCTCTTCTCGGCATTGCTAATGGCCGGGCTTGATGGTATCCGCCGCGAAATCGAGCCTGGCGATTACGGCTACGGTCCGGTAGATAGAGACCTTTATAGCATGTCGGCAGAAGAGTTGCGTGAAATTTGCTCGGTTCCAGGTTCCTTAAACGAAGCGCTCAAGGCATTGGAGAACGATCATATGTTCCTGCTGGAAGGCGGAGTATTCACAACCGATCTGCTGGAGAAATACATCGAGCTTAAGCAGGCACAAGCCGATGAAGTGCGTCTGCGTCCCGTACCCATCGAATTTGCCCTCTACTACGATGCCTGATCCTATACAAAACTGCGTCTCGTCAGGGGGTCTTGTACCGGAACCTATGAGTTAGAACCTAACTCATAGGTTCTTTTTTTTCGCTTGCTCGTCAAGTTAACAACTTGTTTGCTGCTTTGTTTCTTATAATGCCGTCAACATGTTCACATCATACACAAGTTAATGTATAATACTTGTAATATCGTGTGGGATCAATGTCAACGCGTAAAACACAAGGCAATTGACATCAAAATGTGTTATAGTAAGTGAGCATACCTGACGACGTTGTCCCGCTAGAGATAGATGGAGAGGTACTAGACATGGAGCCGCTGGTAGATAGTTATGGCAGGCGCATCAAGAGCATGCGTATTTCTATCACTGATAAGTGCAATTTTCGGTGTACTTATTGTATGCCTGCTGAGGGCCTTCCCTGGCTCAAAAAGGCTGAGATTCTCTCATATGAGGAAATCGCCAGAGTTTCGCGCGTGGCAGTACGTATTGGAATCGAGCAAATTCGCCTGACCGGTGGAGAACCATTAGTCCGGCGCGATGTACCGGATCTTATACGTCAACTCCATCAAATTGAGGGACTGCGCAGCCTGAGTATGACCACAAACGGCATCCTCTTAAAACAGCAAGCCAGAGCATTGGCCGAAGCAGGGCTTACGCGCATCAATGTCAGTCTCGACTCGTTGCTCCGTGAGAAATTCGCTCAACTCACACGACGAGATCAGCTTCATCGCGTGGTGGAGGGTCTGGAAGAGTTAGAGAACTACCCTTCCATTCATCCCATCAAAATTAATGCCGTAGCCATACGAGGGTTCACGGAAGAGGAGGTGCTTGATTTTGCTCGCCTGGCCCGGCGCAAAGCGTATGTGATGCGCTGGATTGAATTTAT
>DASTZT010000624.1:0-2372 GCA_035764225.1 Ktedonobacteraceae bacterium | reverse complement strand
GTTTTGCCAGCTCCGTTCGGTCCCAGAAAGCCGAAGATTTCACCGCGTTGTACGTCTAAAGAAACGTCTTCGACCGCTCGCACTGAACCATAGTATTTTTTGAGTTGGCGGGTATGTAAAACAGAAGTTGCATCCATAAGTGCTCCTTTTAGAGTGATGTTAAGTACATAGCTCAAACCGTATTACTTACTATGCAAAGAATAAATCAGTAGAGCGTTTTCTTTGTAAGCTTATGGATGTATTTCACTAGGACTTAAGATGTATTTGAGAAAACGGGCGCTTTTTACCTGCTCTGGCTCCTGCGTAGACACTTTGCCCTATTGCTTCTCTGGAACATCTGCGCTATCATAATCATACTGTTGTCTTGAAAACTCTTTCAGTCAGGGAGGGAAACCTGTAATGGCGGGCAGTGGTCAAAGCAAAGAGAGCAGGCGCGGCGAACGCATTGTGCCGAGTATAGAGCGCGGCTCCTCGCGAGTAAGCAGAGCTGCGGGCGGCGTTGGTTCGCAAAATGCTCAAAGCATGAACGTTGAGCAACGCTCCAATGTGCCCGCTTCCCGACAAAGTACCCGTAGCTCCTCTGGGGCAAAGCAGTCATCCCAGCGTGGTAAATCCGCTGCCAGTTCCAAGAAAAATCCACCATCTAGCCGCTCTGGGCCGCCTTCTAGCGAACCGAAGGATACGCAATTTATTAAATGGGCGCACGACAAATGGAGTAGCCTGGAAGCGCACCAACAACAGACCGTTCTTGGCAGTTTGCTGCTCTTTTTGACCCTCCTGCTGTTTGCCTCACTGACAATTTTCCGCACCGCGCCCATTTTGAGCGGGCTTTATAAGTTCTTTGTGACTTTTTTTGGCTGGTCGGCCTATCTCCTCTCCTTTGGCCTCGTTGTCTATGCCCTGGCCCATTTGATTGAAGGTGTGCGCAAGCAACATTTTATTCGCTGGTCAATGGTGCTTGGTCTGACCTGCATCTGGCTGTTGCTGATGATCGAGAGCCGCCTGATTTTGGGGCCGATGTCAGCTGGCGTGCTGGCGGAGTTTCTGGCTGGTTTCCTGTTGGGTTGGCCTGCCGCGATTGGACATGTGACGGTGCTGGGCCTGATATTGATATCTATCGTTATCGCGTTCCGTATCACCTTTGGGCAGATCCTGGGCGCGGGTCGCTTTATGATGCATCTCATCTCCGATGCTCCGCGACCTCCTGGGGATAAAACGTCTGAACTCTCCCCCTATCTTGGGCAGCGACCTCAATATAGTCGTTATGGCGCTGGCGCTACCAACCCACCTGTAGCCGCGCGTAAAGTGGGGCAATCGGCACGATCCGGGCGGCGTTTGATCGACGATGATGAGCAGGTAGATAACGACGAAGAAACTATCGAGTTCGAGTCCGATTTCGAGGAAGAAGATCCGCAGAACGATATTAATGTGCATAAACAGCAGGTGGGACTGGTGTTGCATGGGCCACGCAAGCCGCGACCATCTGAGAGCGACGATCAGACGGACCCTACGCAAGGAGCACAACAACGCGTTCTGCCCTTTGAAGAGACGGTCAGAGATTTTCCAGGCCCACGCGGTGGTCCAATGGAGCCGCTCGCGCCCAATCCCCGTCTGGTGAAGCAGCAACCCAGGTCACGCGCTGCCAATGCCACGCCCAACATTGTATCGCCCTGGAAATTGCCCGATCTGGCGCTGCTCCACAATCCAGACGATGTCAAAATGCACCTGCTGGGCGATGATACCGCTGGCCTGGCAAGAACCATTCAGGAGACGCTGCGCAGTTTCCGCGTTGATGCGGAGGTCAGACAGGATGATATCAGTATCGGCCCGACCGTTATTCGCTTCGGCATTCGTCCCACCGGCAAGCCCTCCATGAAAATGGATGACAAGACGGGCAAGATGGTGCCGGTCAAAGATGCCAGCGGCAATATCGTCTACGAAGTGCGCACCCGCGTCAGCCGCATCATGGCTTTGCAGAACGACCTCGCCCTGGTACTGGAGGCCAAGACGATCCGCATGGAGGCTCCCGTTCCTGGTCGCCCATATGTCGGAGTTGAGATCCCGAACAAGAATAGCCGTCTCGTGACGCTGCGCGAAGTGCTGGAAAGTAAAGAATATCAAGCCACGAAAGCCAAGTCGAAGCTAGCTATTGTCCTGGGCCGAGACGTTGCCGGACTGGTCCGCGTAGGCGATCTAGCGCGCATGCCGCACTTGCTGATTGCAGGCGCGACAGGAGCTGGCAAGAGCGTCTGCATCAACACCATCATCGCCAGCATCCTGACGCAAGCCACGCCCGATGATGTACGGATGTTGATGGTTGACCCGAAGATGGTAGAACTCAACATGTACAACGGTATTCCCCATCTGCTCTC
>DASTZT010000623.1:0-8771 GCA_035764225.1 Ktedonobacteraceae bacterium | reverse complement strand
ATAACTTCCCCTGGCATATAAAACTCCTTTTCAGCTATCATGAATGAGAAAACCGAGTAATGTTATATTTTACTCTAACGGATATGCAAGAAGGTTGGTGACGAACAAATGCAGCAAATTTGGTATGTGCTAAAAAACCTCTTCTATCTGGTAAAGAACAACGTTGGCACCTGATACAGCTAATATTTATTTTGTGTTGTGCAATATGGCAACCTTTCCAGTGGAGGTTCTACCGCAGGGCGCTGGGCAGAAGATACATAAGCTGCAAAAACTTCTAGCAACTCTCCAGGTGTCTCTATTCCTTTAGGAAAAGACGTTCTCTCTAATGCATAGTAGCATATTCTTTCGGAGAATGGTATAGGCAAGCATATCTGGCTGGTAGAGTCGGGCTATATAGCTGCCTGCTTCTCACTATGCGCTAGTATAAGCTTCATCAGAGCAATACCGCATAAACATGTTGTACAATATAGAGGGGCAATGGCTCGTACTTTTTCCCTATTTTATTTCTTTTTTTTAGGAGTGTGATGATACAGGCGCTGATCTTCGACTTTGATGGCCTCATTCTGGACACAGAAATATCTGCTTATCAATCATGGCAGGAAATATATCAAGAACATCATTGTCATTTTCCTCTGGAAAAATGGGCCAACCGCATCGGTGGAGCTGCGGACCTCTTCGATCCCTGCGAATATCTGGAGACGCTACTGCAACGCCCTGTTGAGCGGCAGGTACTCAGGGACAGGCGGCGGCAGCGCCATCTAGAACTGATTGCGCAGCATGTGGCGCTGCCAGGCGTGGAAGAGTACCTTGCTGATGGCCGCCACCTGGGCTTAAAAATTGGTGTGGCCTCAAGTTCAACGAGGGCCTGGGTCTCCGAGCATCTCTCACGCCTCGGCCTGCTCGACTATTTTGACGCTTTGCGCTGCGGTGATAGCGTGACGCACAAAAAGCCCCATCCTGAGCTGTATCGTGCGGCGCTCAATGACCTGGGGGTAGCTGCCGACCGAGCCATTGCGCTAGAAGATTCGCCCAACGGCGTGCGAGCAGCGCAACGAGCAGGCATTTTCTGCGTGGCGGTCCCCAACGTGATTACCGGCCAATTGCTGCTCGATCACGCCGACCTCCGGCTCTCATCGCTGGCAGACATGCCCTTAGCAGACTTAATAGCGGAAGTTGAAAAAAGGAGATCCGTCGATCATGCTGTCAGCTAACATACAGCGATGATTGTGGATTTCTGGTAACGTGATGATTATCTCGGCCAGCTATAAAACCGATCTGCCCGCCTTCTATGGAGAGTGGTTTATGCATCGTCTGCGGGCAGGCTATTGCAAAATGGTCAATCCCTACGGGCGACAGATTTATACTATCGATCTGTCGCCCGCACAGGTGGATGGCTTTGTCTTCTGGACCAAAAACATTGGCCCATTCCTCAAATATTTGCCGGAAGTGCAGCAACGAGGCTACCCCTTTCTGATCCAGCACTCCATCAACGCTTATCCTACCGAGCTGGAAAACAGGGTTATCAACTACACCCATACGGTCGAGCATATGCAGCAACTGGCCAACGAGTACGGAGCGCAACGGCTGATCTGGCGCTACGATCCCATCATCTTCTCGTCGCTCACGCCGCTTGACTGGCACCGACGCAATTTTGAGATGCTCGCAAAGGCGCTGCAAGGCACGACCGACGAAGTAATTATCTCCTTTGCGCAAATCTACAAAAAGACGGAGCGCAACATGGATCGAGCCGCCAGGGAGTCCAGTTTTAGCTGGAGTGAGCACAAAGTGGATCAGGAGATTTTTGTGGCCCAGGGACGAACGCTTGCGATGGAACTGGCTCAGATGGCTCAGACGTATGGCATGCGTGTGAAAGTTTGCGCGCAAAAACAATTTCTTGTCGAGGGCGTGATCGAGGAGGCTCGTTGCATCGACGCTGAGCGCATTGAACGCATCGGGCAACGGGCGATCCCAGACAAGAGGAAGCAGGTTGGTAGCCGCAAAGAGTGCGCCTGTTTTGCCTCAAAGGATATCGGAGAGTACGACACCTGCCCGCATGGCTGCGTCTATTGCTATGCCGTACAGCACCGGAATCTGGCCCTAAGCCGTTATAAAAAGCACGATCCGCAAGGCGAGTTCTTATTCCCTCCAGCCGGTTATATACCAGAGGATACAAAGCCTGAGATTGGCTCGCAAAAATGGCGACCATTGCCGCTGTTTTCCTCCTGATTGGCTCAGGATCAAGCCTTCCCCCCATGCTAAAATCATGATGACGCTAGATTTTATGTTGGAGCAATACGCTATCAGGAGCAACAACGCTATGGGATTAAGCATTACCCAGGTAGATGCCTTTACGAATAAACCTTTCGCGGGCAATCCTGCTGCGGTCTGTATTTTGCGTGAGCCGCAAGACGCAGACTGGATGCAGAACGTTGCCAGCGAGATGAATCTCTCTGAGACGGCCTTTCTTACGCGCCAATCGGACGGCTTCAACCTGCGCTGGTTCACGCCAGCCGTCGAAGTTGACCTCTGCGGCCATGCCACTCTTGCCAGCGCCCATGTCCTATGGGAAACGAACCACCTCAAGCCCGACGAGCAAGCCCGCTTTTATACGCGCAGTGGCCTGCTCACCGCCGACCGCAAAGGAGACTGGATCGAAATGAATTTCCCGGTCAAGATGGAAGAAGCTGCCACTGCGCCTGCTGGTCTGCTGGAGGCATTGGGCGTTGAGGCAAGCTATGTCGGGAAAAACCAGTTCGATTATCTGGTAGAGGTTGCATCAGAGGCGGCTGTGCGCGGTATCGTCCCCAACTTCTCGCTCCTGGGGGAAGTGCCAGCGCGTGGCGTGATCGTCACCAGCCGAGCCGACACGCCAGGCTATGACTTTATCTCTCGCTTCTTCGCGCCGCAAGTGGGCGTCAACGAAGACCCGGTAACGGGCTCGGCCCACTGCTGCCTTGCTCCCTACTGGAGCCGCAAACTGGGAAGAGCCGAACTGGTAGGCTATCAAGCCTCCCCAAGAGGTGGCGTTGTACGCGTCCGCATGAACGGAGACCGCGTCTACCTGGGAGGCCAGGCCGTCACCGTGCTGCGAGGGGAGCTGGTGTAGCTGGGGGGCGCAATCGATGACCAGATTGCTTGCAAATACGAAGAATGTGTATTGACAACTGGTTTCAGTTGTGGCAAGATAATGTTGACGCGCCTGTAGCTCAATGGATAGAGCACTTGACTTCGGATTAAGTGGCTGCGGGTTCGAATCCTGCCGGGCGCGCTAAATCTCATAATCCTTTGCCCATGTTACTCCAACCTCCTGATTATTTTTTGTTTTCTTGAGGCGAAGACGTATTTCTGCTCCATTAGGGAATGCTTGTACAGGGATGAGATAAACCTTTCTTATTTCTGAGCAGTATACTCCAAACCACTCTGCCTCTCCCCAATAACCTTTTCTCGCCCTACGGTTTTCTTCTATCCTTCCACCATTGATATAGCCGTTAAATGCTATGAACGCTTCATCCAATGATAATCTAGCGGTTTTACATTGGACACGCATAAGTACAGGGAGGTCGCTTCTGCCCTCCCCATTTTTTGTCATAGAGACGAAAGCCAGATCATAAGGTAAGGAAGGGTCGAGCGGCTGCAATACTTCGTATCCAATTTCTACCAGCCTCTGAGCGACTGCAAGTTGGGTAGAGAGGCCCCTTCGTTGGGTTGTGTTTCTCTTTTGTTCCCTGGTGGCATCTTCTACTGGAAGGTATTATAGCACTGATTATCGGATTGCTACTGGTGTCCTTCCCAGGAGAAACTACGGTCGTGTTGGCTCAACTCCTGGGGCTATACTGGCTGGTAACGGGCATCCTGTCGCTAGTAAGCCTTTTTGTTGATCGTTCACAATGGGGGTGGAAGCTTTTTGCAGGCATTCTGGGCATTCTGGCTGGCATTGTTGTCGTACGCCACCCGCTATGGAGCGCCTTCCTGGTTCCCTTTACCATTGTCATTATCCTGGGCGTCCAGGCAATTATCCAGGGGATCGTTGAACTGATCCTGGCTTTTCAGGGAGGAGGCTGGAGCGCTGCCTTATTGGGTGTCAGTGACACTCTCATCCCGTAAAACGGGATAAGCTTCTAAGTGTGGGTGCGGTATGGCCTGTTTCCGAAGAAACCACGTCTCCAACGTGTGGTTGACCCGCACCCCTGCTCAGACAACATTGGGGCGTGCCTGCCCTACTACTACTTGGACGTAGATACGTGAAGGAACAAGGAAACTTCGCTTGCTCACCAAAGGCGAGCCGATGCATATTGATGGACCCTACAAGATCACGGTGTCCAGAGAACCCACAGACCTTGCAATGCCATTGCCTGTTTCTCGGCTTGTGTTTATGCCCACATACCGGACACTGGCTGCTCGTTCCTCGTTCTGAGCCAGTGAAGCTCTCAATGTGAGCCTGTGTACTTTTATGGGTCAGGTAGTCGATGTCTTTGCCATACTCCCAGAGGGACAGACGCTGGTTGTGATGTCTGCCATTGTTGTGATTGCGTACCCCATGAGGATTCCCGATGAAGAGTGTACCAACCTGCTGCTCGACGCAAAAGTCCATGACCTTTCGTGTCGCTTGGTGTCTCATATCACGAATACGCCGCTCTGTTCGTCGGCATTGCTTGTTCTTGGCTTTTTGCAGTTTCTTCCATCGACGTGAATACTTCGTGCAACGGGCTTGCTTCTTGCTGATGGAACGAAGTTGCATAGTACGCTGGCGTTTGAGTGAGCGAATGCCGCGTCCGGTCACGATGAGACCTTTTCCCGTGTTGGTAGTTACAGCAGCAAGGTGGATTTCCCCTAGATCAACCGTCGCATGCACATCACCAGGGACGTACTCAGATTGAGGAGACTCCACACAGACATGGAATTCAAAGCCGTTATTCCATACAAGTGTACAAGAACGGCTGTGCTCTGGCAGATCAAGAGGTAAAACGAGAGAAGTCCGTCCCCTGCCCATTGGCAACACGACGCGCCCACGCTCTTTCGAGATGGCCTGTGCAGGCCAGGAGACCGGATAAAACCGTTTCATGCGCCAGGGATACTTCATTTTCATCTGAGGATATTGTTTGCGAAGTTGCCGTGTCGTATCGACATTTGCAAGGAATGCATGCACCACCATCTGGACTGATTGACTATGGAGAGCAAACCGTCCCTTTGTAGCCCGTTGGAGTTCATTGCGTCCAGGCCAGTGCTGGTGGGTTGATCGGGCGGATTTGTGCGTCTCCATACAGCAATTCCAGACCTGTGCGGCTTCCATCTGAGCATCACGCAATCGGTGAAACTGTGTGGTTGACAAGTGATTCAGTTGGTAGACTTTTCCCGTATTCATGAGTATAATGATAGCATGAATGAAGGTAGTTTGCAAGTGGGTAAAACAAGGTATACCCACTACTCGCTCGCTTACCACCTCGTATGGATACCAAAGTATCGGCGGCGCGTACTCACAGGTGAAGTGCAAAAGGAAACGAAACGACTCATTGCTGAGTGTTGCGAAAGACAAGGCATGACCCTGTTAGCCGTTGAAACGGATGAGGAGCACATCCATGTGTTTGTGAGTGCGCCACCACGATTTAGCCCTGCGCTGATTGCCAATCTCCTGAAAGGATACTCATCTCGCTATCTGCGAGAAAAATATCCTCACCTCAAAAAGATGTGTGGAAAGGAACATCTTTGGACAAGTAGTTACTACGTGGGATCAGCAGGAGCGGTTTCAACGGAAACCATCAAGCGGTACATTCTGGAAAATCAAGGAAAGTAGTTTATCGCTTTCATCCCACCCCCTAGAACGGGGTGGGACTTCCCGCTCGTTTTCTTAATATCATTTTTGGCATCTTCATTCTGAGTGCGCCTTTGATAGCGACCGTCGTCTTTCCGGTTGTACTGGGCATTGTGGCAATTATTCTTGGCTTGCTCGCTATCTTCGGATCGTTTCGCGCCCGTGAGCAAGAAGAACAATTACCACGTCCGCAACCTAGCATGCCCGTTGCATAAGGGCTATTCAGTGAGATGGGAGCTGACACTGTAATAGTGTCAGCTCTTTTTCAATAGGCAACCGCAATGCGACGTTCAAAATAGCGGGCCAGCAGGGCGAGAGGGTAGCATAGAATCAGGTAGAACAAAGCCCCCAGGATAAACACAAACATCTTCGTGTTTGCATTAATTTGTGGCAAGGCCAGGGCGTATGTGACGTGCTCCAGTTCGATCAAGGAGAGCACGGAGAGCAGGGCGCTATCCTGGATCAGGGTAATAAAATAGTTGGTGAAGGGCGGAATGGTAATGCGGATCGCTTGCGGCAGCACGATGTGACGCAAAATCTGACGCGAGTTCAGCCCCAGGCTTAAGCCAGCTTCCGTCTGCCCCTTGTCCACCGTCTCGATGCCGGTACGGAAGACCTCGGTGAGATAGGCCCCATAGTTGAAGCTGAGTCCCAGGATGCCGTAAAAGTAGCCGTTGAACGCGTCCGGCACGAGGCTATTGTTTTGCAAAGCCGTCATCACCTGAAAGGCGACCGAGAAGGGATCGAAGCCGATGCTGGAAAGTACGAAGCCAACCCCATAGTACCAGAGCAAGAGCTGGACCAGCACTGGCGTGCCACGTACCACCTCCACATAGCTTATGGCAAGCCAACGAATAGGGGCGAAGCGCGAAAGGCGTCCTAACGCGCCGATAAAGCCGAAGAGCGTCGCCAGCACGATACTTACCAGCGAGATCACCAGCGTCGTCAGCGTTCCTTGCAGAAATACCGGGAGATAGAGGAGCACAAGTTCGTGAAAAGAGTAGAGATAGGAGATAAAAGCGTATACCACAATTGCCGCGACAGCGTAGAAGAGATAATCGAGTATTAGCAGCCAGCCGCGCGATCTGGCTCTTGCCCTTTCACGGGTTTGTATCGGTTTTGTGGCTGGTTGATCTGCCACTGCGCTTTTCGCTTGCGACTTGTATAGATCCGACATGGCAACTCCCTCACCTTCACCAAAGCAATAGTAATATTCAGATTATTCCATCTCTGCTACAAAGCGGCCCGTAAACGTCGTTCAAAGCGCCTGGCAACGTAAGAAGTAGGCAGGCTAAGTAGGAGATAAAGCACAATCGCCAGCGCATAGAGAGGGATCGGGTTGCTTCCGTGGCGCGTTACCCAGAAAGTCAGCACGGAAGTCAGTTCGCCTCCCCCAATCACGCTCACAATGGCCGAGTCTTTGAGCATGTAAATAAAATCGTTAACAAAGGGGGGAATCATCAAGGGAATGGCCTGTGGCAGCACGATCCGAAAGAAATTCTGGCTTACTGTCAGCCCTAGAGAATAAGCGGCCTCCGTCTGCCCTCGATCAACAGAGAGAAAGCCCGCTCTGAAGATTTCGGCTTCGTAGGCGGCATAGTTCAAAGCCAGCACTGCGATACCTGCCGACCATGTATTGATGAGGAAAACCAGGTTATATGCTGCCAGAATAGCTCCCAGCGCATAGTAGATAATGAAGAGCTGGGCAATGATCGGTGTGCTACGCACTACCTCAATAAAAGTGCGTGCGGGAGCCTTGAGCCAGATGAAGTGCGAGTCGGCCATTAGCGCCAGCACAAGCCCTAACACCAGGGCTAGCGGGAAAGAAACGACGCAATAGATCAGGGTATTTCTGATCCCCACAAGAAAGTCCGGCAGAGCCTGCTGAATCAGATCCATAAGTCTCCCCCTTCTCCAGATAAATCTACCACGAGGGCAGGCAAGGGCTGGGCTCGCCCCCGCCCTGTTAGCATGGCTGGTGCGAGGGTAGGGGCAAGCTGCCGAGGGTAGGGGCAAGCCCTACCCCTACTTAATGCCGATTTCGGCCTGTTGATCGTTCCAGAGATTCCATTTTTGATAGATCTGGTGTAAGGTTCCGTCGTTTTTGAGCCGGGTGAGTGCTTGATCGATCTCGTTCTGCAGGGTTACTGCGTTAGGGTTGGCTTTATCGAACGCGATAACATAATCGCTGGTCTCGAAGGGCTTGCCAATAGGCTTTAAAGCTGTATTGGCCTTCCCGCCTGGACCGATCCCCTGCACATAATAGGTCACGATGGGCAGATCAATCAGCACGGCATCGATGCGCCCAAGCGCCAGATCGTTGAAAGGAAGATCAGGATCGTAGGTTCTGAGATTAATTTTCTTATCCGAAGCCAGGATGTCTGCCGCCTTAAAGCTTGCTCCCGTGCCCACGGTCAGACCTTCCAGGTCGGTCAGTGAGAGCGTATCGCTGGTCGTTTTGCTGCTGAAGCGGCTATCGTTGGTACGTACAACGATCTGTTGCCCGTAGCGATAATACGGCTGAGAGAAGATCTCGGTTTGCTTGCGATCCTCAGTGATCTCCCACCCATTCATGATCGCATCAAACTTGCCCGCCGTCAGCGCCTGGTCGAGCTGGGTATAATCGTTTTCCACTTGCTTCTGCCTGATGCTCATCGTTTTGGCAAGCGCCTCGGCAATATCAAGCTCGAAGCCAACTAATTGGGTGGGGTTTGTGGGATCTTGGAAGACATAAGGAGCACCGCCATCTGAGGTGGCTCCCCACTGGAACAGGCCCGGAACTTTTAGCCCCTTGCTCGCAATGCTGCCAGCCGTGGGCGTGGGACTGGCCGCCACATTGCCTCCGCATGCCGCCAGTATAGCCTCAAGAGAGCCACCGATAGCGAGAAGACCACCCGTTCGTTTGAGAAAATCCCGTCGTTTCAGTTCAAGAGACATTGTGCTAACATACCTTTCTGATGAC
>DASTZT010000622.1:0-9490 GCA_035764225.1 Ktedonobacteraceae bacterium | reverse complement strand
TTGAAAGCTGATCCCTTTAAGAATATCAATCCGTTCACGCCCAAGCGGAAGGCTCTTCGTGATATGACGCACCTCCATCACCACCCTGCGTTCTCCATTTGGCGGAGGCTCATTAGTGAGCGAGCTCTGTAGAGTTGTTGCCTCATCCATGAAAATGTGACTCCTTTCTCGTCTCTAGCTACGAAACAACCAGTTCGGGGTTGTATATTCCCCGCCTTGCAACAAAAACACTATGGGAACGTTTTAATTATTATAGAATGCAAGGGTGGATAATTGACGGGATATGCAACACCATCCCAACTGTGTTATACTGCACAGAAACAGGGAGCGCATGTTGCGTCTCAACATGGGGTATTTTTATGGCGTCCGTGGAAAGATGATCGATCCAACTGGACGCACGTTGTCATGTAAACGACATTATTGAGTGAGAGGACATACGACTTATGCGGCGAGGAACACTCACACTCCTCCTCTTTATCATCTTATTAGCCTTGGGCGCATCATACGTGATCTTCTGGCCTAACGCGGATAGTGCCGGAAAGCCCTGGCATGGCATTCCCAACCCATTTACCTTCCATCAGGGGCTTGACCTGCAAGGTGGCGTGCGCGTCCTGCTTGCTCCTGCACCGGGTCAGCACCCCAGCACGGACGATATGAACAACACCCGCACGCAGATCGAACAGCGTGTGAACGGTGGCCTGGGCGTCAACGAGCCCAGCGTTCGACTCCAGACCCTCGATGGACAGCCAGCTATTGCCGTTGAGCTTCCAGGACTGAATAACGGCAACCAGCAGGACGCTATTAACACCCTGCTCAAAACCGGCAAGCTCGAATTCTGGGATACAGCCTCATCCCAGCAAACACAAGGCGCACCGTTCAACCCATCGGATTTTGCCCAGACCAATCCCAACGGCAAACCGCTCTTTACGGGCAGCGATCTTGATCCCAGCGCTCTGAGCGTCGGTCAGGATCAGCAGACAGGCCAGTACGTGGTCAACTTCGGCATGAAAGGCGATGCTGTTGGGCGTCTCGGCAGCTACACCGCCAGCCATATTGGTCAGTTTATGACCATCACCCTGGACAGAACGGTTATCTCATCCCCCACTATCCAGAGTCAGCTCCCCGGCAGCGGACAGATCACGGGGAACTTCACGCTTGATCAGGCCAATCAGCTTGTTACTGTCCTCAAATATGGAGCGCTGCCGGTCCCACTGCAGATTTCGAGCGAAGATACCGTTGGCGCAACGCTTGGGCAAGACTCGATTCTCAAGAGTGCGCTGGCTGGCATTATTGGACTGGGTATCGTTATTGCCTTTATGCTGCTCTATTATCGCTTGCCTGGCGTACTGGCCGACTTCGCGCTCATTCTGTACTCGCTCTTTACCCTGGCCGTTTTCAAACTGATTGGCGTTACCTTGACGCTGCCTGGCATCGCGGGCTTCATCCTCTCGATTGGTATGGCGGTAGACGCCAACGTGCTGATCTTCGAGCGCGTCAAAGAAGAGTTGCGCGCTGGCAGATTGCTGGCATCGGCGATTGATATCGGCTGGAGGCGAGCGTGGCCCTCGATTAGAGATTCAAACTGCTCGACCCTTATCACCTGCGCCGTACTTTACGGCTTTGGCAGCAACTTTGGAGCCAGCCTGATCGTTGGCTTTGCCACCACCCTGTTCCTGGGTGTTGTGATTAGTATGTTCACCGCCATCATCGTCACACGCACCTTCCTTAATTTGCTTGTGCCGACCGGCGCTATCAATCACCCCGCGATGTTTGGGTTGCCCCGTGGCGCGCTTGCCACCCCAGCCCTGGCGCGACGGAATAGCACGGTGTAGGAGGATGTTGTGTTCAATCTCGTAAAATATCGCTATATATTCCTGATTGCCTCGCTGGCCGTCATTGTGCCGGGGCTGATCTCGCTGATCTTGTACGGGCTGAACGTCGGCATCGACTTCGCTGGCGGTTCCGTCATTGAGTTCCGACCTCAACAAAACGTCACCCTGACGCAGGTGAACGACTGGCTCAAACCGCTCAAATTGCAGGATCTTCAGATCGTTCCTGGCAGCAGTACGACGCTGGCGGCCAATAAAACTGTCTGGGTACGGCTCAATACGCAGATCGACTCTACTGTACAGGGTAATATCCAGACGACCATCAAAGGCAAGTACCCTGAAGCAACGGTCAACTTTACCACGATCCCATTAGCCGGAAATAAAGCGTTCACCCAGGTTACTATCACGGGATTTGCCAAAGCTCCGCAGGTCAGCGACATTCAAAATCTGCTGAGCAAGCTGCCAGCTACTAGCGACCCGACCAAAGGGGCACCATCAGACACGACCGTCACAGCGCCGACGCCCACAGCGGTGCCAACGGCCCAGGCTACCGGCACACCTGCCGCGACCCCGACGGCAACCAATACCAACCCGTCCAATATTCCGGTGAATGCTAACCAGGTGCTTCTGGGCACAACGACCCAGACGATTAACATCTTCACCCATACCACCATCAAAACCACCGGGGGAGGGGTTGATGTACCAAAGCTGCAAGCAACCATTCTCAACGCGGGTGGTCCGTTTGTGCAGTTAGTTAGCAACTCTGAAGTTGGCCCTTCGGTTGCTTCTGATACGACACGTAACGCAATATTAGCCGTAGCGGCGGCTTCGGCCTTTATTCTGCTCTACATCTGGTTCTCGTTCCGCAAGATCCCGAAGGCGTGGAGATACGGGGCCTGTGCCATCATCGCTATGCTACACGACGTGCTGGTGGTGCTGGGCATCTTCTCGATCCTGGGCAAGCTGTTCAGCATTCAGATTGACTCTCTCTTCATCACGGCCTTGCTCACTGTGGTCGGTTTCTCGGTTCACGATACCATCGTCGTCTTTGACCGCATTCGTGAGAACCTGCATCGACGCACCAGCGAGACCTTTGAAGAGGTGGTGAATGCTAGCCTTGTCCAAACAATGGCCCGTTCACTCAATACCTCTCTTACCGTGCTTTTCACGCTCAGCGCACTCACCCTCTTCGGTGGAGATAGCGTGCGCACGTTTACGCTGACGCTGCTGATTGGTATCTTCAGCGGCACCTACTCCTCGATTTTCAACGCCAGTATGTTGCTGGTGATCTGGGAGAAGGGCGAGCTCGGACTTAGGCGTTTCAGCAGTGAGCGCAACAACGAGCGGCGCTTTACTGAGAAGCGCGAACTGGCACGCTCACGAGGATAGTCATAGCATTGTGATACATATCAGTGTTTTAGAAGGTCAGGAAGATCATCACGGTCATCCTGACCCTTTATTTTTTAGTAAGGAGCAGCTTCATGCTAACAGCACTCGATCATATCATCATCGGTGCGCATGATTTGGAACAGGTAGCAAATAATTTTAGTCAGAAGCTAGGCTTAGCGGTGAGCGGCGGCGGCATCCATCCAACAGGCGGAACAGCCAACCGCATTATTGTCATAGGGGATACGTATATTGAGCTAATCGCGGTATATGCTCCAGACGAAGCGCAACCGAGCATGCTGCAACGACTAGCAAAGGGGGAAGGCTACCTGAATTTTGTCATAGCCTCTAACGATATCCACGCGGATGCAGCAGCCATTGACGCGCGAGGAAATACCATCCTGGGGCCGAAAGCAGGTGAACTAAGAAGCGCAGATGGGCGTTCTCGTGCATGGATACGCGCCGACATCGAGCGTCCCGACCTGACGCAACATTACCCGTTCATCATCCAGCATGATAGCGTTGGAGAAGAGCGCCGAGTTCGGCTCGCTGGCTGGACCACGCCTCCTAGCCATCCTCTGGGAGCAACAAAAATCCTCAGCACAACCATCGCCGTAGCGAATCTGGACGAGGCAACGCAGCGTTTCCAGCGTATCTATGGGCTACAGCCATCTCATCAGTTTGCCGGAGAGAGTGAGGGTTGGCCCGCTATGCTGGTCTCATTCCAGCTTAACGAGAGTGGACAGCGTTTCGAACTGGCAGCGCCAGGCGACGCGAATAGCGCCACCAATGCCCAAACTTATCTACCAGAAGCGAATATCCTGACAAAACATCTTCAACAATTTGGAGAGAGCCTTTGTCGTATGACCATAGGCGTAGAAAGCCTCGTCCTCGCTCGCCGCTACCTGGATCAGCAGGGCATTCAATACGGCTATCGTAACGAACCATCTCCTGTCCTCTGGATTGATCCAGGCGAGACCAATGGAGCAGCAATCATGTTGCGCGAACGGGAAAACGTTTAATCCTGAATAACCAGGCGCAATTTACGGTCAAACGCTTTCTCAAAAAGATCGGCCTTTTCGTGAGCGTGTACCAGTTCCTCATCAAGGTCTGCCAGCGGGCGCACCCAGAGGCAGATAGTCCAGATCTTTTCGTCGCACAGAGAGGGATCGGCGGCCAGTCGCTGCACCCGTCCATCGTGGCTATAATCAAGGGCGTCGGCGATACGGAGCAAAGATGCGAGGTGCGAAACACGCTTACGAGCCGGACGGCTGAGAACCGCAAACTCGTCGTGATCTTTGCTAGGGAGAGCGCGGCGATGATAGCGAGCAATGCAAGCAACTTCGTGCCGCTCTTCATCCGAAAAGTCGGGCAGCCGAGCCTCTTTAATCAAACGAAACGAATGCTTATGGTGGCGGCGCGTTTCAATCATCATACCGGCATTATGCAGGAGCGCGGCACGTTCAAGTAAACGCAATGCATGCTCATCCAGGCGATGCAGGGGGCGCGTTGCATCGAACAATTGCGTCGAGAGGTACATTACCTGGCGGCCATGAGGCCAATCTTCAACTTGCAGTCCGCCGCTCAAACGCAGTTCTTCCGCTGTTGGCCTGGCCTGTTTCCACCAGTGTAATTCTTCCACCGAATCTAACACTGTCATTGCAGGTTCCTCCTTCATCTCCATGCTCGCAACCAGGGCAACCGCAAGGGATTGCCTCTACTGAATTATACGGATGAGAACAACAAAAAGATGTTCTCCCAATCTATCAAGCATTCAATAAATCAAGGACTTCCTGACGCAAGTTTCGCGACTGAAGCTGGGACCAATGATGGAGAAACGCGCTATATTGCTCCTCGCGGCGACCTTCCGACTTCAGCAACAATTTCTCCAATCCACCGCGCTGCTCTGGCGAAGGAGAAGCCGTAGGATCGACCAGATAAGTGACCATCTCAGGATCAAGCGCAAAGCGTCCCTTGCCCTTACGATGGGTGGCCTTCATCAGCGCCTGCTCGTAAGCAGTGCCGCTATCCTGACCTCCCAGGCACAGCCTCAAAAGCGCAATCAGGACATCACTATCGTGTAACGCTCCAAGTTCCTCCTGGATCTGCTCTACTTCTTTGATGATGGGAGCGACGGCTTCGGGTAGCACTTCCTGAAATATTTCAAGGGTGTAACGCAAGCGTTTAGCAGAGATACGCAAATTATGCAACTCACGCACCCGATAGGGATTACCGACATACTCCTCCCAACTATACAGCTCCTCCAGCCGTATTCTCGCGATAGTACGAGCATTGACGCCGGTGGGGGCCTGGGCATTGAGCCTCCCAATCGCTCTAGCTTTTGCCATACTGGAATCCTCCTTTAGGAAGACAGGACACCACCTGCTGTTGCAATTTATCCGTATCGAGCTGCTTCAGCGCCGCCTCCAGTTTCTTCTGATGAGCCTGACGATATGCGCTCTGCCGCTCAATCAGCCAGTGAATACCCGCCTGTTCTTCGCTTGACGCTTCCGCAAGTTGGGATTGAAGATTCTGGATCATCACATCGGTATCGCGAGCCTGACCGAGAACATCAGCCAGTTTCTTCACACGACGATAGACTTTCTTAAATCGCTTCGGCTCGCAAACCGACTCATAAGCATCCAGAACAGCCCGCAGACGACGCGAAGCCACGCGCATTTTGTGGACCGCCTCAATATCCTCGTGCTTCAATACCTCATCGCGCCAACTCATCATTTTATGGGCACGTTCCTCCAACATGCGACGGCCAGACTCGGCAAACGTCTCATCCTGCACATCCTTTTCGTCGTTCAGCTGAGCCGTCGTATCATCCTGCTGAACATGCATGGATTGCCGCGTCACCTGCTCCAACCACTGATCGCCATAACGAGCATAGGCCAACAACATACCTTCGCGAATACCGTAGCGGCTCACCCTGATCTCATCCAGGCGGAAACGCTCCATCACAGCAAGGATAATCAGAGCACCAGCAGGCAAAATACGCGCCCGTGAGGCATGGATATGGTAGCGTGTAGCAATTTCATGGGAAGGGAACACGCGCAACAGACCTTCGCAACAGGCAACCTCATGGGATGTCAGAGATCGCTGCGGTTCGGGAACGCCAAAGGCTTCATGTGCCAGTTGAAAGAGGGCATTCGCGCTACCTCCAGTAACAATCAGCGCCGGGGGACAATGCTTGATGGACATATTCTGAAAGTAGGTTTGCAGGAAGGTACGAGCAACCTCTAGATCAGTATAGCTCGGAGGATCAGTATGGAAGTAGCGATCATGCACCCAGCCAGAACCAACGGGAACGGAAGTACGCCAGATGATCTGCATATCTCTGGCCGTCACCAGTTCAGTGCTGCCGCCCCCAAGATCCATCACGCCAACCTGAGTTGGAGGGTGAGGCTCGTCATGAAACACATAGGTTGCGCCGTGAAACGTCAGGGTAGCCTCGACATCGCCCTCAACGAGATGCGCCTCCAGACCCGTTTCTCTCAGCACATCGGCTAGAAATTCAGCGCCATTGCTCGCCTGACGTATGGCCTCCGTAGCCACAACAAGAATACGTTGAGAAGAATGTTGTTCGGCCAGAGCTTTATATTTATGCAAGACCGAGATCGCGTCATCACGTTTTTGTGCAGAAATGGCACCAGTTGCCGTCACACTCTCACCGATACGCACCATTTCTTGCTGGTCTTCCAAAATATCCAGAGAATCGGGCGCGCACCGGGCAACAACGATATGAACCGTATTGCTACCGATATCGATAGCCGCACAAACAGGCGAGTTCTGACCTTGCATGAAAAGCTCCACATGACTAAAAAATCAACGGGGGTAGCAGTTAGAAAATCGGTAGACCAATTTCTCCTCGTAAAAAAGCAGAGATTGCATTGCTCCCCTAGCATCACCAGCGTAATTATAACACGATAGAAGAGAGAATAAAGAGGCGATAAACAGCCTGAATCACCTATTGACAAGCCTTAAGAGATGCGGTAATATAAGGCCACCTGATGAGCCGAAGTGGTGAAATTGGTAGACACGCAACGTTCAGGGCGTTGTGCCTTAACTGGCATGGGGGTTCGAGTCCCCCCTTCGGCACCCCGTAGCGATACGACGACATCTCAAGCCGCATCTAGAGCCGCTTGAGATGTTTTATTTTGGGGATAATAGGGGTTTGACAGCAATTTTGACAGCAACGGCAAATTCATCCAAAATGTCGTTCATCATTGTCTTCTGAGACCTCATCGTTCCCTTTCCCTTCATACTCAGGTGGTTCTTGCAGCGCGTCATTGAGCTTCGTTATGGCATCTCTCTGCATGCCTGGTAAGACATGACTATAAATGTCCATCGTCATACTAATCTGATTATGCCCCAAAAGCTCCTGGACGACTTTAGGATGCACGCCTAAGCTGAGTAAGATGGTAGCCGCGCTGTGCCTGAGATCGTGAAAACGAATGGGAGGAAGCCCTCCTTTTTTTAACAAGGTCTTGAATCGAGCCACCATTTTCTCTGGATTCAGCGGGGTTCCTAACGACGTACAGAAAACGAGCCCTCGGTCCTGCCACTGTGAACCAGCCTTTAACTTCGCCTCTAGCTGACGTGTGCGATGTTGCTTGAGCAGGGTGACGACGATTGGGGCAAGCAGAATGTTGCGTCGGCTCTTCTCGGTTTTCGGCTCAGATTCGATATATCTGTTCCCAGGGCGACGGGTGAAGATGCGTCGCACCTGAAGCGTATTTTGCGAGAAGTTGATATCTTGCCACTTGAGCGCCAGAATTTCCCCGCGCCGCATCCCGGTCGTAATCGCCAGGACGAACAGGGCCTCCAATGCGTGTCCTTTAGCGATTGCCAGGAACTGTTGCGCCTGTTCCATCGAAAATGGCTGAATCTCATAATGCGCTCGACGCTGTGGCGAAACAGCGTCACAGACATTGCGCGCAATAAGACTGTAGCGCACAGCATCGTCCAGAGCTTTATGTAGCATAGCATGAAGGCCATTCACTGTTGAGGGCGACAGTCCTCCTTTGAGTTTTTTGGTGTAGAATGCCTGGACATGCTGTGGAGTCAGCTTTTGTAATGGGTGATGTCCAAGCACTGGAACAATGTGCAATCGGACCAGTTCCTCGTATCGCTCATGTGTGCGGATGCGAATTGCCGCTTTGTGATCCTCCAGCCACTGCGTGAGAAACTGCTTGAGCGTTTGCTGCGGCGTCGCCATAAGCATTCCTTGCTGCTGCTCGCGTAAGGCAATCTTTAGTTGCTCTTGTACCTCCTTTCGTGTCTTGCCATAAAACGATTTTCGCTTCCGACCTTCCCCTTCCAGGGTGATACTGGCGGTCCAGCGACCATCACTGCGCCGGTAAATGGAACCTTCTCCATTTCCACGCCTTGCCATAGGTATTGCCCCTTTCTAAAAGCATTTTTCGGTGCGAAGCTGCACCAATCACTAGCATAGCATTCCGCACGCATTCATGTGAACGAATGTACTACTTAAGTCCTATCTTGGATAAGGGAAACGAACGCTTCACCTCTTCATACCTTGCCAGTGCATGATAACAGCCCTCGCGGACCTCGCTATCCTTGAACGAGGGCCATCTCACTGATCTATTCGTTGCTTTCCAGGGTGTCTGAAAGACCGACGCCGATGCCAAGCATATCTAAATCTTCTCCAATGGAAGAGGCGAAGGATTTGTCCTCGACCGGTGGCGATGGTGCTTCTTTAGAGGCTCTGAATGTCTGCTCTTTTTGCTCATCGCTCACCAATGCCAGATGGGGATGTTGCCCGTACTCGACCAGCAGATCAATAGCAGACGCGAGATGACGCCGCAATGCTTTCGCAAGAAATGCTCCTTGCAATCCGGCAAATGTTCCATCAGGCTTGGGAGCCACTTTGGTTGCCTCAATGAGCAGTCCGCTGGCAAGCGCCAGGCGGATCTCATCATTGATGGATAGCCCCGTTTGTGCGCTAAGTGCCTGTGCCAGTTTCAGCACATCTGGGGGAATGTTGCGAATGGAAATGGGATCACTCATCACATCTCCTTCACAGGTGAAGCTGGTCCCTGTCTCCGCTCTAGCAGTTTCTGAGCAGTAGCCTGGGCCAGCACATAACCTCCAATCGCATTAAGGACTGACGCCAGCTCTTTAGGCACAAACAAAAAACTCTGGGCATTACGGCTGGCTCGCACCAGGCCGTGAAGAGATTGAGCCAGGAGAATGGAGCCGCCGCCAGTGAACATGAGAAAACTTCGTTCTTCTTGCAGTTGATGGCG
>DASTZT010000621.1:0-7252 GCA_035764225.1 Ktedonobacteraceae bacterium | reverse complement strand
CCCGCATCCGCCCATGCCCCGCCCCTTGCCCCTACCGTTTCTCCCCATGATTGCCTGTCCCGTTACGTTCCTTCGCCGCCGGGCTATTCGATGGCATCGGCACCTGTTCCCCAAAAAATCTTAACGGGACCGACTATGTTGGGCCGGAGACGTAGGGGCAAGGGGCGGTGTTGGGACGGGATGGGGCCTTGCGCTTGCCCTGCTGGGGTGGCTTTCCCTGTGGAGGGATGGGGCGATTTTGGGGGAGGACAGGCAATGAATTGGACGCGATAGAATCAGGTCGGTACGACGATTTCGTGGTTTTGTGGGTGTGGGGCATTGCGTTTGCCCGATGCTTCTATTGCTAATTTATCAGGTGATTAGAACGAATTTAAACAGACAGTGACATTTTTCTAGAAAAATGTTATATTGTAATTGTTGAGCCTGACTAAGGAAGTGGAAAGGGCACGGTGATAACGATGCGCGATGAGCCGCAAAATGCATCCGAGAATGATGAACTTGAAACGTTGTTTGAGCGCCTGCGACAAGGCTCGGATGCCGAACGTGAACACATCCTCAATGGTCTTCTTCAGAACGCGCAAAAGTCGAGTGATCCTGAGCAATGGGACGTTTTGGCCCTGGGCTTGCAGGCGGCTGGCAGGGTGGAAGATGCTATCGATATCTTCAAGCAGCTGATAGAGGCTTTGCCAAATGAGGATATTTATCGCCTCAGTCTGGCTACAGCGTATAGTCAGGTCGGTCAGTTTGAGCTGTGTCAGTATCATTTACGCTACCTGGAGGAGCATGGCGTGAGCGAAGAAACGCGTACGGTGGCAAAGCAACAGTTGGCGGGGCTGGAGCGATTCCTCAAAAAGACCGCACTGGATGAGCAATTGCAGCAACTCCAGATCGCTAGCCTGCGCGAGCGTGTTCAGGCTGACGAGGTGAGCGCGGACGATTATCAGAAGTTGGGCAGGCTGCTGCTCTTGAGAGAGCGGCAGGGGTTCGAGGATGTTTCGCTGGATGAGACCACAACTGTTCTTGAGCAGGGGCAAAAGCGTTTTCCTAACGCGGAAGGTATTCTGGAACTGCTGGTCGCTTGTTATCTGCGTAAAGATCCACAGAACCGCCTGGAACCTGCGCTCAAAAAGCTTGAGAAGATAAACCCGGATTCCCGGTTGTTGCAACTGGTGGCTAATATTGACGATGCCGACAGCGTAGCACATGCTCAGCAGATGAACCGACGCATGCAGGAGTTGATGATGCAGGTGCAGTCTGCGAATCCTGAGCTGAGAAAGGTCGCGATTGAGGAGTTGCGCAAAATCGTTGCGATGTATCCATCCAATCCCGATTATCGCCTGACCTATGCCTTTGCCCTTTGCATTGTCGGACAGAAAACAGAGGCCATGCAGCAGGCTGAACTGCTGGACCAGAACGACATTCCTTCGCATGTGTACCATTTTAACCTGGGACAGGTCTTCTGGCTCTGTGGCGATCCGGGGAGGGGCAGGCAGCATCTTGATCTTTCCTTACAATATGCCAGCAATGATGAAGAAAAACAGGACGCGTTGGAGCGTATCGCAGATTTGAGCAAGGGGGGAAAGTGATGTCAACAGATGCTCAGGACGCTCTGCTCTACGCCGATTTTGTGCAACGGCTGCTCTATCTCGAATCCGTAGAGGATATTCAGCTAGCGATAAGAGAGGCGCGCAACCTCGATAGCGCGAACCTCTACCACGAGTTTGATACGCTTGAGCAAACATACGTCAAGGCGGGTTCAGCGGCCCAGCAAGAGTTGCTGCTCTTTGTGCGCAGCATCGTAGACGAGATTATCCAGCCGCTAGCCGAGAATATCGCCGATACGATCACAACCGCAGATCAACTGATCGAGCAGGCTCTGCACGCTCCGAGTATGGTGCATGTCTATACGCTTTTGCGTAACTATCGGCAGCTATTGGATCAAAAAACCTATGATATGTTACAACTGCGCACTTCCTCGCTTAAACATACTGTGGTCGGAACGCTGGCCTGGATTAGAGTGACATGCGTTGCCAGTTTATTAATGGGTACCAGGGAAGCGACCGCAAAGGGCCATTTCTTCTGGGTGTCCTATTGTCGCGACAATCGCCGTTTTGCCGCTATAGAGCGGCACCTGCTGCATGCAGAGAAGCTTGCGGAAGGCTCCGATGATCTGCTGATGAAAGTTGGTATCATCGGTATGCGTGCCAGCCTCTACGACCAGTTTGGCCAAACGGCCAGGGCAGCGGAAAGCTTCCGGCAACTGCTAGATCTCACAATGGGCGCAAATAGCGAGCATTTGGCCAATCCGATCCGCGAGCGGCTGGCGCGCTGTTATCGCACATTGGGCCGCTATCAAGAATCGCTAGAGCTTATTAATGAGTGCATTACCTTTACTCAGCAAAGACAATACAAAGATCAGGAAGCGAGCTGTCATCTCTTCAAAGGGCTGGTAGTTGAAGACCTGGGCCGTTATGAAGAGGGGGAGTTTGAGTATCGCAGAGCGGCGGAGCTGGCCGAGTCTCTTGGTGATCGTTCTGTTCAGTTTAGGGCCATGATTAATATCGCGACCTCTTTGCAAAAGAGAGAGAATGCGCGTGAAGCTGTCGCCAGTATGAGAAAAACGCTCCAGGTGGTTGAGGGCTGGGGCAATCCGGTGATGGTGGCTTCGATGCGCAATAATCTTGGCAATATGTTGCTGGGCATGCAGCAGGAGTCCGCAACGCGCGGGGCTCTGGGCGAGTTTATGAAAGCTCTGCCTACCAAAGCGTCCGCCAACGATTGGCGTGGGGAATTGACCAGCTATATCGGTGTGGGAGATGCGCTCTATGCTCTGGGCGAGCACGACGACGCAAAAACCTTCTATAGTATGGCGCTTGTGCCCGCTTTAAAGATGCTAGAGAGCGAAAATGAGACCTTCGGCGTCTTTATGTATGCTTCGCGTGTCGCCAGTGGCAAAGCCGCTCTTAGCAACGATATCGCGGATACAGTCGCCTGGGCGCGTGATATTAGCAGGGACACAGGGGAAGTTTTTCAAGAACTGGTGCTAACCTGGCTCCTCATTCAGCAAGAAGTCGAGCAAGGTCATGAGCAAGAGGCAATTGCTCATTATAAAGAGGCCATTGAGCGTTGTAAAGCTGTCAATATGTATTCTACTGAGGTGATGCGTCTGCACTCCGGGCTGGCAAGGCTACTTATGCAGCGTGCGGATGGGAAGCAAGAGGCCTATACCATCTTAATGGACGCGCTGGCCTCAGTCGAAAAAGATCTGGAAAGTGTCTTATTAAATCAGAGCCGGGCCGAGGTGATTGCAAAATGGATCGAACTATATGGTATGCTGATCGCTCTGCTGGTGGAGGATGGTCATAACCTTACGCTCCCTCCATCGGCTGATCCGTTGACAATGGCCTTTAATTTGCACGAAGCCGCCAAGTCGCGAGCTTTTCTTGCCAACCTTGCCAGTACGCCGATTGCGCAGCCTGCATCCATTCCCCAGGAGTTGCGCGAACAGGAATTGGCGTTGCTCGCATTGGAGCGCGATTTGCAACGAGCGCAAGGCAACCAGGATGATAAGTCGCAGGTGTTCCGCTTCGAGCGGCTGCGCGAGCTTAATCGTGAGCTGCACGACTGCTGGGAAAAAATGCGACCGTTTGCGCCTGAATATGTCAAGCTGCGCTTCGGCGAGCCTGCGACGCTACAGGATGTCCAGGCGCTGCTGGCTGAATATGCGACCACACCGATGGCATTTGTCTCCTTCTTTTGTGACGAGGATGCAACCACTTGCTTCGTCGTCTGCTCGGATCAACCGCAGCTCCAGGTATTTCGCTCCGAGATTGGGCGCAAGGGCCTGACTGAGGCGGCGCGTTTGTTACGTCGTGAGTTCAACGGCGATCCAAAGGCATTTCCCCCTTATCCGCATATTCGCGACGATCAGCCCTGGGAGCGCGACCTGCATGACTTTGAAGCTTTGAGCAGCGCATTATTAAAATTTCTGCCAGCAGTTCAAGGTGTCGAGTTGCTCTGTATTGCTCCTCATGGGCCGCTGCATCTGCTGCCACTCCATGCTTTACGCGTGCCGGATGGAACCTATCTGATCGAGCATTTCGGCGTCGTCTATTGCCCCAGCCTGAGCACATTACGTTACTCTTTGGACAAGAGGATGCAAAATGAACAACAAATGGAAACGCCTGCGGTTTATGTCGCGGGGGTATCTTCCAGATCAGATACGCAGCCGGAATTTTTTGAGCAAGACGATCAGATTTTCGCACCAAACTTCTGGAGAGTCACAGCCGATATAGGGGTATCCGTCGCTACAAAGGGGCGAGTTTTGCAGCATGCCAGTGATTACGATGTTGTTCACCTGACCTGTCATGGCTATTTTGATGATAAAGATCCTTTAAATTCTGGTTTATTGCTTGCTAATGGGCAGGATAAGCCGCCGCGTGACCCTCGCACCGTCTCTATTTTGCAACGGAGCCAGTATCTGTTGACCGCGCGCGACTTTTTACGGACATCCATGCATGCGCGCATCGTCACCTTGCGAGCCTGCTCCACCGCTATTCAAGCCGAGCGCAATAGCGGAGACGAGCTTGAGGGCTTGAGCCGTTCCCTGCTTTACGCAGGCAATGCCTCAGTGGTGGTGAGCTTATGGAACGTGAATCAGCAAACGTCGCAACAGTTTATGGCGAAGTTTTATCATTACTGGGCCGAGTCAGGCAAGCCCGTTGAAAAGTGGCGCGCGTTAAACATGGCCCAGAGAGATTTTCTCAATGCGTCCGACAAGCCCCTTCTCAGCCATCCTTATCATTGGGCCCCGTTAATCATCATTGGTGATTGGAGGTAACATCACATGTCAAATGAAGTCTTAGTGGATCAGCTAGATGAACAGACTGTTTTACTGATATTAAGCCACGTCACGCAGGAACTACAAAAAGAGCTGCCGAAGGAGCAGATAGCCGCCATTCGTAGTCAGGATGAAGCTCGTGAAGCGATTGTTGCGCTATTCAACGCGACAGGCGAGAATAGTGCTCAACTTGATGCAACGGAAATTGTGCCAGAGGATGAAGAAAATCCCGCCCTGAGCCGGGACGTATTAAAGTTTTTGCTCCATGATGAGGTAGCCCGGTCAACAACGGAGAAGCTGCTGGCCAATCCGCCAAAAGAAGAGCAGATGTCGCTCACACTGGCGATTGCCGGTGCAGTCATTCTGGGCGCTTTAATTACCTGGCTGCAAACCAGAGTCGAACTCAAGGTGAGCCGCAAAAATGGTAAGCTCGATTTCGATTTTGCAATAGGGAAAGATGCGACCGATCCAGAGATTCTTAAAGAGGTAGCAAAGGCAATCATCTCCCTTTTAGGAACGACTCCTCTTTGATTGAGAGGAGAGCAGCAAACATAAGATAAAAAACGTCTCACGTCTGTTATGAAGGGCGTGAGACGTTTTGCTATCCAGCCCTGGACGCGCCCGCTAATAGCACGTTGATTTTGATAATCCTCGTCCTTATAAATGAAAATGTGCCATAATGGAGCATAGATCCTTGCATAGTTGAGGAGAACAAGCTGCAAATGAAACTGGCGATATCGTTTGGCGTCACAACCTATACATCCTCCAACGAAGATTGGGAAGCGGCCATTACCTATGCCGTCGAGGCTGAACGTCTGGGCGTGTATGCGGCCTGGACGGCGGAAACGTGGGGCTATGATGGGGCGACGCCGCTCGCCTATCTGGCCGCAAAGACCAGCAGGCTGCGGCTTGGGACGGGTATTCTGCAAGTTGGCGCTCGCACGCCTGCTCTCACGGCAATGACAGCGCTGGCCCTGGCTTCCCTCTCAAAAGATCGCTTCCTGCTGGGCCTGGGCGTCAGTGGGCCGCAGGTAATCGAGGGATGGCACGGTGTGCGTTTCGCCCAACCGCTCCAGCGGCTGCGTGAAACCATCGAAATTGTACGTCAGGTCACACGCGGAGAACGTCTGGTGTATCAAGGACAGATCTACCAGCTGCCTCTGCCCGGCGGTGAGGGCAAAGCGTTGGTCTCCAGCGTTCCCCCGCGCCCAACACTACCTATTTATCTGGCGACGCTCGGCCCCAAGAGCCTGCAACTCACTGGACAACTAGCTGATGGTTGGTTGGGCACGTCCTTCATCCCCGAACATGCCTCAATGTTCTTTGATCCCATTGCTACGGGAGCCAGGGAGGCAGGTCGTACCCTGGCGGACCTCGATCTCCAGGTTGCAGGCGGAGTGGTGGCATTCTCCGACGATGTCGAGAGTCTGGTCGCTGCTCGTAAGCCGGGGCTGGCGTTTACACTGGGAGCGATGGGTTCGCGGCAGCATAATTTCTATAATGAGGTATATCAACGCGCTGGCTATGCTGAGATTGCGCTAGAGGTGCAGGATCTCTGGTTTAAGAAGCAACGAGAGGCTGCTGCCGCTCGTGTACCTGATGAACTGGTACTCAAAACCAACCTCATCGGCACAGAGAACATGGTGCGAGAGCGTCTGCGCATCCATCGGCGTGCTGGTGTCACCACCTTGCAAGTAAGCCCCGATGGTCAGACGCTAGAGCAGCGATTGGCAACCCTGGCGCGGTTAGTGGAGCTGGTGAAAGAGGTTGATGCGGAGAGCTGAAATAGGCGTCACGTTATTTTCATAGAAGAGGAGCAAATAATGGATCTTCGATCAATCCAAAGGCCGTTCAAGGAGCAGTATCGTAGCGACTCGAACAGTGCGCGTATCACGCTCAAGGCGCAGGGAAACCAGACTGAGACTCCTATGTCCTGTTCAGTCGATATTGGGCGCGCACTCTATCAGGCCGAAGCCCACACGGGAGTGGGAGGAGCGGGTACAGCGGCCTGCTCAGGGGATCTTCTCCTGGGGGCGCTTGCTGCCTGCGCCCAGATCACCTGTCAAATGGTCGCGACTGCAATGGGAGTGCCAACAAACCACATTGAGGTGCAGGTCGAGGGTGATCTGGATCTGCGGGGAACGTTGGGGATGTCGAAGGAAGTGCCGGTAGGATTTGAGACGATCCGCATGCACTTTGATATCGATGCGCCAGAGGCAACGGCAGAGCAGGTCCAGGCGTTACGCGAGAAAACAGAACAATACTGCGTGGTGATGCAGACTTTGACTACGCCGCCGAAGGTGGAAGTCGATTGGTCTAACTAACGCGATGGGTAAGGTGTTCCACATCCTCACCGCGACGCGGTTCGCCCTGATGGGTGGCAGTGGCACGGGCGCGCCCGTGCCACTGCCA
>DASTZT010000620.1:0-8611 GCA_035764225.1 Ktedonobacteraceae bacterium | reverse complement strand
ATTGGGGTCTGGCTCCACTTTCTGGCGCAAGTGGCGAATGTGCGTCTTCACCAGGCCCGAATCTCCGGCCTCGTCGTAGCCCCAGACACGCTCGATAATCATATCGGTGGTCAAAACCTGCCCCGTGTGAGTAATCAACAGGTGTAGCAGACGACTCTCTGTGGGGGTGAGCCTGACTTTGGTGCCATCCCTGGTCACTTCATGGCGCATCGCGTCCAGCGTTACAGGCCCAACGGTGATCGAAGAGGAGCCTGAGACGCCTCTTGTTCCAGAGGATCTCCTCATGATGGCTTTGATGCGAGCCAGGAGCTGGCGGGGGCTGAAAGGTTTTCTTAAATAATCATCTGCCCCCAACTCTAATCCACGCACCTCATCATCTTCGCGATCATGCGCTGTGAGGATCAACACCATTGAGTTGGTTTCCGTTCGCATCTGGCGACATACTTCGAACCCATCAAGCTTTGGCATCTGGATATCGAGAATGACAAGATCCGGCAACGTTTCACGCCAACGCTTGATCGCCTGCTCTCCATCAAAAGCTCGTACCACATCATATCCATGCCCTTTGAGCCAATAGCTCAGCATGTCTACCATGTCGCGGTCATCATCCGCTACCATGATTTTCACTCAAATTCCTCCTATGGGCCTTTATCACAATACTAGGATGTACCAATATATTTTGACGGCGCATACGCTCTAAATACTTTGTCCTTTAACTACGTTAACGCCATGCTTAGCAAGCAGTAACACTTTGACACAATTTGGGCTATTTCTGTACACAGATCGTCCTTTGAACATAAAAATACGAGATACTAGCTCCGGTTGTTGTGTTACTATATCCTAATCGGCTGAAGATCAAATTTTCAGGATGATAGTTCTCTACCGAAACATTTGCTGCGAGAACTCTTCTCTTGAAGCGATATTTCAAACAAGGAGAAGTACTATGGAACGCGATGCATTACTATTTCTGGCGCGTGAAGCTGCTCAGCACGCCCATTGCCCCTATTCACACTTCCATGTAGGGGCAGCTGTGGTGGCGGGCGCTCAAACGTATATTGGGGCCAATATCGAAATCTCCAGCTTTGGCCTGACGCTCTGTGCGGAACGTGCGGCACTGGCGTGCGCCATTTCGGCGGGCGCTGGTCCGATAACACATATTGCCATCGCCTGCGTTGATGCGCCACCAGAGGCACCGCTTCAGCAACGTATGCCCTGCGGCGCTTGTCGTCAATGGATTGCCGATCTGGCTCCCCAGGCGCTGATCTACATTGATGGCGCTGAACGCGATTTCCGCATAGCCGATTTGTTGCCTTTTGCCTTTCTTTTATAAGACTGCCCCTTGACAGAGGGCATAATCCTTGTGTACTCTATGATTCCTAAGTACTTTTCCATGTAGTGCCATCTCGCTAACACGACTCATGTAAAAAGTATTTATATCAGAGGAGCTTTTATGCGGGTATGCGCCGTAGCGCAACACGATCCGCCGAGGTTGCGCCAGCTTCTTCCGGCGGTGTCGTGCGATTCGTTCGTTTTTCAAGCAGATTCTATTGTTCCTCGTATCCTCCGCTTCTTGTATGTCTCCCTTCAAAAACGAAACCTTAGAGGTATATCCATATCCATGACGCAGCTTTGTCCCACAGCTCGGTTTTTTCAGTCGTTCAGCCTCTTTCATCTGCCAGGACAACCCACCGTCAGGATACTTCTCCGGTTTCGTCCCAGTATCATCGTATCCATAGATGTCCAGGCCCTTTAGTATGCTCATGCCCAATGAGATACGCCCGGAAGGAGATTGCAATGGCACAACGCTTCACCCTGGGAATCGAGGAAGAATTTCAGATGGTAGATAGAAATACAGGTCAGCTAGCTTCGCACATTCATACCATTCTGGAAAAAGGGGAACCTCTTCTCGGTGATCACATTAAAGCTGAAATGCTGCAACCGGCGGTAGAAATTGTTACCGAAGTTTGCCCAAATATCGCTGCCGCTCGACTCAATTTACAACATCTCAGATCAACCCTGGCCGATCTCGTAGCAGCGGAAGGGCTTGCACTGATTAGCGCCGGTACCCATCCCACCGCGCATTGGAAAGATCAGGCCAGAACCATCAATCCTCGTTACGATAAGCTGGACGAAGAATTTCAAGATGTGGGACGTTCTATTCTGATCTTTGGATTACATGTTCATATTGGGATCGACCAGCATGAACTGGCAATCCCACTGATGAACCAGTTACGCACCTGGCTGCCCCACTTGCTCGCTCTCTCAACAAACTCTCCCTTCTGGGTTGGGCGTGACTCTGGCCTCAAATCGTACCGCGCCATCGTGTGGAAGCGTTTTCCCCGCTCTGGCATTCCCAACGTTTTCTCCTCAACGAGCGAGTTTGATCGCTATGTAGCAGATCTCATGCAGACCAACTGCATCGACGATGGCAAAAGGATCTGGTGGGATATTCGCCCTCATCCGTTCTTTAGCACCATCGAATTCCGCATTTGTGATATGCCCATCAGTATCGAGGATACCTTAGCCATTGCGGCTTTTTGCCAGGCGCTTGTGGCGAAATTGACCTGGATGCATAAACGCAACCTCTCTACCTATGCATTGCCAGCACACTATATCGAGGAGAATAAGTGGCGCGTCTGCCGCTATGGGCTGGATGCTGAAATCGTCGATTTTGTGCAGCAGCGCCGCCTCACCGCACGCCAGGCCATTCATGAATCGCTTGACTTTGTCGATGATGTGCTCGACGACCTGAACGACCGGCGCGAGATTAACTACCTGCGCAACCTCCTTGACGATCCTCAAGGGACCGGCGCGGATCGCCAGCTTGCCATCTATGAACAAACAGGTAGCACTCAAGCCGTTATTCAGTTCTTGATGAAACAAACAGTGCAGGGGCTTACGCTCAACCATGCTCATTGAGTATCATGGGTTCCTGGATTCCCCATGATGGGGGAACCTGGGAGCCCGTTGCAAAGCCTCTTCTCAAAAACGTTCCCGCCGCTTGTACGCCTGTCAGCGTCCCCCACAAGTCCCATCAATTTGCTCATTATGATACATCATGATATGATTGCGGCTGAACATTCCTATGGTAAAAAGCGCTTATGCCGCTGCCATGTCACAAGGCTGGTTACCGATGGGCAAAAAACATGTTTTGCTGCTTCTCACCTTAACGGCTCTGGTGGTACTCTCCGGTATTTATATTGCTGGGGGAGTACAGGCATACGCGCGTTATCAGCAAAGTAGTCTGCAAAAGCAAGAATATTGCGGGGGCCAGGCTCCTGTCCATATCTGCGTCCATGCCCCTACCGCTATATTTAGCGCCTTCTACCCTTCCTATCTCGCCACCCAGTATCCCCTTTTCACCATCGACTATAGCAGTTCCAGCCCTCTTACGCTGGTCATCAGCGTCTCTATCGCTCACTTCAGCCAGAGCCAAACGCAAACGGTCAGCGCGACTGACACGCTCCAATCGAGCACGTTTGTCCCGCCATTACAGGATCAGGCGCTACGCAATTTGACCACCGAGAAGAGCGAATCGCTCCACGTTCAGGTGACAGACACCAGAGGGCACCTGTACTATCTTAACGACACTCCCGTGACATTACACTCGCGCTGGCTCATGCAATGGGTCGCGGCAAATCGTCTGAAAGTCGCCGCCTGGGTCACACCCAATGATCCTGCCGTTGTCGCGCTAGTCACCAGGGCTGCCAGCCACTTGCAAGAGCAGCAGCCACCAGCCCCTGCTGGTATGGTTGGATATCGCTCGGCAACCGCCCAGCAGGTGATCGATCAGGTTGACGCCATTTACGATACGTTGCGGCTGGATTATCACATCCAGTACCTTCAGGCAAGCGTCCCCTATAGCGGCACCGACAACGATAGTACAGCGACTCAAAATATCAAATTGCCCGCCGAAGTCCTCCAACAGCGTAGCGGCATGTGTGTTGAACTGACTACTTTGCTGGCGGCAGCAGTCGAGCAAATCGGACTCAACGCCGAAATTGTGATTATTCCAGGGCATGCTTTTCTTGGCGTAGCAGTCACGGAAGGAGCCACTGATTTTGAATATTGGGACGGTGTAGATGTGAATAACAACGTTGCGGCTGACTCCGCCAATGTGGCAGCAGATAGCCTCTACCAGAAAAATCTGAATCAACACACGATTATTGATACCATCCTGATTAGTGAGGCCAGAAACGCTCATATTGGTCCGATGCTCTAGGAAAGGGAGATTGCGACGAGTACAGTAGATTTTCCAACCTGGTTTAATCTCGGTTGCTACGGTGGGTTAGCCTGTGGCATGCTTGCGATCACAGTTAACACGCTCTATACGTCGCTGCGCAAGCGGGGCACGCCGCGCCAACTAACCAGGGCGATTGTCCTCTGTGTCATCTCGGTCCTGCTGCTGCTGTTCGCGTTCACCTGGTACAACGTACGCTTCACCGTCAAACAGGCTGGATTATCGACATTCGAGATCGGAGTGGCGCTGACGTATGTGGCACTTGCAGGCTGGGTGCTCCCCATCGGCGTCTGCACCGTCTATTGCCTCTATACGGAACCACAAACCTCTAGCGCATCGACGCGGCTGACTCGTCTTAAATGGAGTCCATCGCTCCACAAAACCAGCACCTTGCAGCCTCCACGCTACCAGCCGGGTATAATGCCTCCTTTTGTCTACAGCGAAGATACCCCCTGGGGCTGGCTCGAATATCGCAGTGGCAACTTTCAGGGCCAGCGTCTGGCCTTGAAACGCCAGATCGCGAGAATGGGCCGCGATGAGGATAATGATATCTGGATCGATGACGAGATGGCTTCTCGCCACCATGCAGAGTTGGCCTGGTACCAGGACAATGTGTACCTGACTGATTGCGACAGTCTCAATGGCATTTTCCTCAATGGACGGAGAGTGCGCCACACGACGCTGCTCAAATCGGGCGATCTGATTGAGGTTGGCTCACATTGCTTTGCCTTTATCGTGATTGAATATAAAGAGACGCTCACAGATCTGGTCGATCCCCTTGCCAATCACAAATGGCGCTCGGCCTTTGATGAGGAGAGTCAGCAGCTCCCTGTCACCAGCTTGCTGGAGCAGGAACCCCAGCCACCGACGGCTGTCCCAATCAGCACTGCTCCAGGCCAGAACGTACCCCACATCTGGGACGAGACCGCTGAAATTCATGATGCTTCTCCTCTGCCACAACCCGCCAATGCGGGAGGCGCGCTGGTCGTGTTAGCAGGCCCGGCAGTCGGTCAGAGCTTTTTGCTGGATCGACAGACGTTGACGGTGGGGCGTGGTCATGAAAGTGATATCGTGCTTCCCGATTCTTCGATCTCACGCCGCCACGTTCAGCTTTCACGTCAGGGCAACGACGATTACATTCAGGATCTTGGCAGCCGCAATGGAACGCGTGTCAACGACGAACCGCTGAGCAAGCCAAAGCAACTCAAACAGGGCGATATCATCAGCATGGGCAACATTCGTCTGGAATATGTTGCGCTACAAAGCATGCTCACAACCCCCATACCCATAACGCTCTCTCCCCAAAATCACGTAAGCCCCCTGAGCGGACCTATTCCTCTTCGCCTCCCCAGTAAGCCCTTCCTTCCCGAAGGTCTGAGCGCCCCCACGATGAATCAGGGAGCTACCAGCCACGAGAGTGGCGTTGACCTTCGGAATAGTAAGCCACGAGAACAAAACCAGCAGTAACATGTAAAACAGGAGAAAAAAGCTTTCGACAATTGTGAAACATTTGTTGTAAAATCTTAACATTCTCGTCACGACAATACTGTTTTTTGGCGCACAATATGTTACAATAATTATGTGGTTCGGGAAAAATCGCTCGTACGGAATGTCATATCCAAAGCCCTGGTTTCGTTCCGCCACCAGGAATTGGGGATATCACAAACTGAAAACCACCGGGAAACGTGTCCCTCCGTTAGTTGCTGTAACATGGTACACTCCTGTCTCTATAACTCAACTCATTTGATCCAAAAAGACTGTCGTTAAGCGGAACGAAGATTGCAAGAAGGGAAACTATCACCCATGATGTCCAATGAGGGCTACCGAGATCGGACACTTACCTGTCGTGATTGCGGAAATGCCTTTACCTTCAGCGCCGGGGAACAAGAATTCTTCGCCTCGAAAGGGTTGACGAACGCACCTAGCCGTTGCTCTGGCTGCCGAGCACAGCGTCGCGGTACACAACCTTCCTCACGCGCCCCTCGCGGAGAACAACACGAGGCAGTTTGCGCAAGCTGTGGCCGCACCACTTCCGTTCCTTTCATTCCCCGCGAAGATCGACCTGTTTATTGCAATGAGTGTTTCCAGACGCAGCGTGCTTCGCGTCCACGTCGTGACGACTCGTACAGTTACAGCAACTCAAGTTATGGCAACGGTCGGAGCCGGAATCGCCGCGATAATGGCCGAGATCGTAAAGACTATTGGTAAGATTGTATCTTTGCCTGCACCCCTTCAAGAGCGTGGATATGCGACTTCGCGTTGCGTATCCACATTTGATTCTGTCTCCACTGCGATGACATTATTGGATGAATTTTCTAACCTCCTATGTGTTATACTGGTCGTAAATTGCAATACACCCTCGATATGGAGGTTCTTTCTCTCATGACGTTCGATTCAGAAGGCCAATGGCCTCATTATACGTATATTGTGCCCCAGGTCTACTCGAAAGCGCGGGTACGCTTAATCGGCCTGGGGAACTACTCGCCACGCGGGGTCATTACCAACGAATTTTTCGCTTATATTTCTACTCGTCTGGGCGATCCACGTAGCGCCGACGATCTGGAGCGCGTCACCGGTTTGAGCACGCGCTATGTACGAGCCAGCACACTTGAACTCTGTCACCAGATGGCGGGGGCCGACGCACCCGGCTTGATTGCTGATCCTGACGCCAAACCAGATGAGTCGCTGGTCGATATGGCGGTGATCGCGGCCCAGCGTGCCATCGCCAGCTCTGGTCGCGACCCCTCTGAGATCGATACGGTGATCGGAGCTTCGTCTTCCGATAATGAGTCCTTCCCTACGGTTGCTGGCCTGGTATCGATGCGTTTGGGCCTCAAGCCTGTACGCGCCACGATGCTCAAAGGAGCTTGCGCCTGTCAGACGGAAGGCTTTCAAGTCGCCTGCGAAGCCCTGGTCGCCAGTTCCGCCCGCTTGCTCTTGATGGTCACGACCGAGGGACTGCTGCCCAATATTATGAATGTGCTTGACTGGAAAACTAGCTCGCTGTTTGGCGAAGGAGCTACCGCATTTCTGCTCGAAAAAAGCGATGAGGACACCTATCTTATCAATGGCTCGGACGCTCAGCAGGGGCCGTCGCTCTATTATCAAACCGCGCTGCGCAAAGATGTTGTGGAGATGGCGGAAGTGGACATTAAGATTCGCCAACTCTACAAAGAAGGCAAGGGCAAAGAGCTAAGCAAGCTCCTTTCACAGTACCTGGTAGGCTATACGAAAATGAACGGCAAAGAGGTTTTCCGCGAAGCTCCCCGCGCGATGGCCGAGAGCCTGGATGCCCTGATGCGTCACGCCAGGCTGGATTACGATGAGCTATCGCATATTGTGCCACACCAGGCCAATTCGCGCATCACCCGCCGCCTGGGAGAACTGCTCATCAACGATTATCACTGGCCCTCCTCTACGATGGAGAAACTGGCCGACAATTTCCGCTGCTATGGCAACCTCTCGAATGCCAGCATCGGCGCGGCCCTGGTTGAGCTGTTGCGCCAGAATTCTCTGCAAGATGGACAGTGGATGGCATTGCCTGCCGTTGGTGGTGGGATGAACTATGGCTGCTGGTTGCTTCGCTATCACCAGCTCCATAACGTCGATGCCGTGCTCAACCCGGCGCAATGACGACCAAAGCGGACGCAGTAAACCCTCCTGAGCCGTCGTCATGCCCATCGTACCGACCCGGTTTACCGCGTCCGTCTTGCAATTCCGCATGCCAGCGCCGCTGACGCGTCTAGCTGCGTTCAGGCATGCGGAAAGGAAGCTTTAGCGCCTGTCCTTCAACGTCAGGGCAAGTTAGGGCAAGCGCAAGGCCCCCACCCAGGCCCATCCACCGCCCCTTGCCCCTACCACCCCATCCCATTCCACAAAATCATCGCCGCTACCCATTCATCCGACCTGGATTCGCCATCTTGGACGGAGGCGTAGGGGCAATGGGTTGGGCATTGGGGAGGATGGGGCCTTGCGCTTGCCCTGCTGGGGATGCACCGATACGATCTTCGAACAGAACTCGCAACATTGAATGGAGCCGGTAGGGGCAAGGGTATGGGGGCTGCGGCGAGGGGCCTTGCGCTTGCCCTCATCGGGGATTTGTAAGATGAGCTATAGCATATCATAATGAAATAGGATATTATAGCTAAAAGAATAAAGCGAATGATAGCACTATATTTTGCAGCAACGAGGATGTAGCAGATGTATTATCGTTCCGATTCGTCTTCAGACGATGGTAACAACGATTTTGACCCCGACCGAATCTTCATAGGTCGTGAGCAGCAAATGGACCTCTTTAACCTCTACATCACGCGTTGGAAGAACCTGATGCATCGCGCAGACCCGGATGATACACCTGTTACCAATGCTCCA
>DASTZT010000619.1:0-4436 GCA_035764225.1 Ktedonobacteraceae bacterium | reverse complement strand
CTATGTCAACATGGATGGTGCGCTCAATATTGAGATAAGTATTTCCCCACCATCGTTTTGAGCGGAAAATATGGCTAATTTGTGCGAACCTCAGTAGCAGTCTGTGCATTTGCCGCTAATGCTGTTGTGGCAGGACGCTGGCGCGTTACGCGGATCGGTTCGTGCCCCTCTGCTGCTTGAATGCTCAGCCACTGTGCCATGCTGCGTTCTTTTGAGCGACGTGAGAGCAGGAAGTATGTCACGAAGGCGACAGGCCCGAAAAATGTTTGGACAGGAATGACGATACCGATATTGGTACGCACAAATGCCGCGACTACCAGGGGAGAGAGCGAAGGAATCAAGGCTCCGAAGATCGCTATAATAACAAGCGACGAGATAACTCCTCTACGCCCAAAGCCTTTATAGGCAGCAACGATAAAAAGTGTGAATACCAACAAATCACCAATGCCCAGATTCGCACTGTACGGGCCTATCGTAAAGCCAATCGAGGGATCTAAGGGTTGTCCCTCAAAACGGTCAGCGAGTTGTAAGCTAATAGGGACAACCAGGCTGAAGAAAGCGTCGTAGAAAGCTAGAAAGAGCGCAAACCAGGCCACATGGCGCAGGCGCATTCCCCCCTGTACGTAGAGATTAGAGACACCCACAATTGCTCCCAGCACAATGATATCAGTCAAAACCCAGTACAACTGCCAGCCTGAGCGGGTGCCAAGTAGCGTCTCAGTCACCATGATATTCACTGCGAGCAAAAATATCACCAGCAGCCAGAGATAACGGGGTCGTAGAAATGGGCGTAGGACGATATAAAGCGCGCTGCTAAACGTCAGAATAAGAAAACCGGTTAAGACATAGCTGGGTACAATCAGGTAGAGGAATGGTAGTGAAGTAAGGAAGCAGAGTATCATCAAAATATCTCTAGAGTTGAATACCCCTACAGGAGGACGATCCAGCCGCACATATCGAAAGTAGATGACAGCAAGGATGGCGCTCCCTGATGCACTGATCAAATTGACGGCGGTTTGAAAAATCGTTCCGGTTAGCATGTCCATATCAGTCCCTCCTGGCAGAAAATGTCGTTTCCAGCAAGTCGGCACGCAATGGGCGAAGCTGGAATAAGTCCTGTTCATGCGTTACACTACCGACTACCCGGACATCCAAATTCTTTTCCTGGAACCGCTTCTCGATTTCTGCTCGTGTGACCCTGCGTAGAGCATCTTCAGCCACCACCATTTCAATGTGATCATCCACCACTTCGGCGCTAAAACGTGCGGGCCAGGGATCAGATGGGAGCGCTTCGTAAACCTCTACGAGATCGCGCAACGTTACCACGCGCCCGTTAACGCGCATCAGGTGATTTGCTTTGCCTAAAATCCGCGAGGTAGCTGGAACTGCGGCTAAATCGCAAGTAAGCGGATCGTCGGGAAGCCGTCGTACAATATCGCGTGTATCATAGCGGAAGACCGGCATACATTCCCGATAGGGATAGTAAGGGGTGATGACAACCGTTCCCAATGCTCCAGGAGCAGCAGGTTTGCCTGTATCCAGGTCGATGACTTCCACATAACCGATATTGAGGTCATGATGCAGGTGCCCTTGATTGCATACGCGAGCACTTACCGGCAGCACTTCAGTCATTCCAAAGGTATCGTTAACAAGGGTCGGTCCCAATGTGTCGTAGGTTGCACGCGTTAACGCAGCCGAAAGCACTTCGCCCCCACAGTCAATTCTGCGCAGGCGGAAATGTCCCGAAGTCAGGCCACGCCTTCTGGCTGCTTTGACCAGTTGTGCCATATAACTGGGATAAGTAGAAAGCATCGTTGGAGCTTCTTCTCCGCCAGTGAGCAGGTGATCAAGACTCTCTTCGGGAGGAATCACCCCAAGTACGAGTGCGCGTGCCTTTGCCAGACGGCAAACCGTAATATTTTGCTGTACTGCTGCTGTTGCTCTTGAGCTGATGTTGATCTGCATGCAATCTGTAGGGCTGATTTCATTACGGAGCAGGCCGCTAAGGGCTGCCAGAGCGGGCCAAAGCTCAATTTCATATTTTGAGAGCCAGACTTCTGTGGGGCGTCCTGTCGTTCCGGTTGTACGTGTTGTGATATATGGTCGCGATTTCGTTGAAATAAATTCTTGCTGGCGTTCCTGGAGATCCTGCTTAGAGGTAGCTGGGATGAGGTGCATTTCCTCCAGCGTTAGCTTATCAGGGTCAATGTCGTGAGCAGAAAAGAGCTTCCGATAAAATGGAGAGTAGCGTGTCAGGTGGCGAGCAGTGCGTTGAAGTACATGAACCTGGAACTCTTTTCGGGCAGCAGGATCAGCAAAAGGGCCTTCCAGTAACTGTTGAACATCGTCTCCAGGTGCTCCAAACTCTTCCAGGGTCTTTAGAGCATCGGCAACCAGGCGCTCCACATTGCGTGGGTCAATGGGTTTCCCCCATACCATCGACATGGCCATCCGAAACTGACGAATGCCTGTTTCGAACACAGAACTACCTCGCTCTCTTTCTTAGCAGGTGCAATGAAAGAAGAAGGAGAGCGGTAAGGACCGCATGATGGAAAAGCTCAAAGATTGTTTCTGCTGTAAGGATTGGAGCAGACAGCAGATACATGCACTAGTATCGGAGTTGGATAGGATAGCAGGACCCCCAGTCACTACCCATCAAGTACTAGTGAGGGGAGACTTTTACAAAAAGGCCTTACCGCTCCGCAAAAGAATTAGGAGCCGCCAGAGCAGCCAAGGAAAAGAACGGCGGTTAGAGAGCCCATTGCGTAGCGGGCATATTTGAGGGTACTGATGAAGCGTGCCATGTGTCTTTTTCCTTCCTTGAAAAGTAGCATAGGACCAGTGGCAGCATTGCCACTACAACTTAAAAAAAGGATCACAGGCAGAACTTGGCACTGCTGGTCTCCAACACTGGGGTGGGCCTTGTTCCATCATAGTTAAAAGTTTACAGATTCAAGCATGAATTTGTCAAGTGTTTTTTGTACTAAATTACTTGTACAACGAGAATTTCCTCGTGTAAAATAGAAATCTATCCATTTAGCAGGGAAACTTAGATTTACACTAGTGACCAGATCCATGCGATGAAAGGATACCGCCCATGAAAAAGCTTTACCTCCCTCTCATATTTGCTCTCGCATGCACTACAGTGGTAGCTTGCGGTGGCACCTCTGGGTCAGCTCCAACCGGTCCCAATGTCGTTAAAATGGTAGGAGGAACTTTTGCTATCGCGGCTATTTCAATTCATAAAGGTGACACTATCACCTTTGTAGACGACTCTGGCAACGGTGCTCTTCATATCCTGGTCATCGGTCAGAATGCGCAACAAACCACAGAAAAGAATGCCCCTGATTTTGGTGGAACTGCTGGGAAGCGGATAGATGTGGGCGAGAACTGGACGACTCCCCCCTGGACTACAGCAGGTACATTTCACGTTACCTGTACAGTCCATCCGGCTATGAATCTGACCATCACAGTTTCATGACGACTCGGCGCGGATACCCTCGGCTTCAGACGGGGGAGGAAGCGCCGCCTTTATAAAAAGCTGTGTGAATGTTGCTCAATCAATCGTTGTACATTTTTGACCAATATGGGAAGTATTTGATCATAGATTTAGCATTAGGATTATCAAGTTGCTGAGGCGGGAAAGCCGACGAGCCTTGCGGATGAAGAATTTTTGTGTGGGTGAAAGATACATGCAGGATGATATAGCTATTTTTCCCTGTCTTTGCAGGTGGCGTACCAAAGCTTCAAGCACGCAGATATTAGGCGTTGTTGCCGCAAGAACTTCAAAGGCAATATCCCACTGATATCCCCTCACGCGAATGAACGTGCCCTCAAAGTCGATGCACAAAATTTTGTCCCATGTAAAGGTATATTCTCCATTACTGACCCCGTTCTGGCTGATGGTAAGCTGGCCGAAGGTAATGGCCTTCCCTGCATTGTAACTGGTGGTGACCGATGAAAGGTGATGAGTTATAACAGCTTTCTCAATGATATGGCGCAATACCATAATCTCTGATGTGCCAACAAAGTTAAAAATAGTTTTGTCTACACAATGCAGGCTGAATTTGCAACGAAACCAGGTACTATAAAATCCATTTTCTAATGACTCTTCCCCTTCTCGCCAGCTTTCAATGTAAAGTTCATCGATGCGATCCCAATAGATCACCTGCATATCCTGTATCTTAACATTTTTACATATCAATCCATCTGCGCAGGGGTAGATTATAGAAGGTAAGTGCTGTTTCTGGTTGGTTACCAGGACTTCGAATTGCGCGTACGGCGTGCCCAGCCGATACATTTTTGCCTTGTTTCTGATTTCAGACGGTAGGGGTGATGTCTGCATTGACCAAACTCTCCATTGCAGCTATTGATACGATCTGTGGCTCTTCTATAATATGCTAAACGTCGCAGAGGTTAGAACTTCAAAAGCGATC
>DASTZT010000618.1:0-3752 GCA_035764225.1 Ktedonobacteraceae bacterium | reverse complement strand
GGCGAGGGTTTTAACTTTCTCTCCGAGCAATTAGAGGAGTTACTTTTCATCAGCGCCAATGAAACAGGCATGCAGCCCGATCCGGTCGATAGCCATAAGTCCGTGAGTCGGTTCACGTTGCGCCAGGTTCTGCTGGCTGGCCTGGAAGATATTGTCCATTTTGGCAGGTCGTTCATGCACTACGAGGAGGCTCCCGATGGCAAAATCACCGTCTTTTTTGAAGATGGTACTTCCGCAAGCTGCGATGTGCTAGTTGGGGCCGATGGCAGCAATTCGCGTGTGCGGAGGCAATTCCTTCCCCATGCCCAACGGATCGATACAGGCTATCGCGCCATTCAGGGCAAGACCATATTGACAGACGAGATCAAGCAGATCCTTCCCTCGACACTATTCAAGGGGCCAGCCTCTATCATTGCTCCAAAAGGCTATGGCTTGTTCGTTGCCGTTCAGCAGTTCCAGCATAAGCCTGGAGAGATTGAGGAAATTGGCGAGGCAATTAAGCTGCATCCTGACCTGTTGCTTAGCGATACTGCCGATTTCGTCGGCTGGGGATTCATCGCGCGGCAGGAAAAGTACCACCTCAAAGAAGACATGGAGGCAATGGATGGTGTTGCGCTCAAGCAGGTTGCTCTAAGGATGATCGATCATTGGCACCCGCACCTTCAGAAGCTTATTCGAGATGCCGAGCCTGCTACCATCATCTTTACCTCCATTTATACCTCGCTTCCCGTTGAACACTGGCAAACCCGACGCATCACACTTATCGGCGACGCCATCCACAGCATGACCCCGGCTCGTGGCATCGGTGCCAACACGGCCCTGCGCGATGCTAGCCTGCTGGGTCGCCAGCTAATAGCCACCTCTCGTGGAGAGATTCCGCTTATTCAGGGCATTCACGACTATGAAATTGAGATGCTACGGTACGGCTTCGCTGCCGTCCTCTCTTCCAAGAAGGCGCTTGAGCAGGGAGCAGCCCTGGACAGTTCGTTTAATCTGGCGCTTGCAAAAACAGCTTTCAGGTTTCTTAACGCGGTTCCCTCTTTGAAGCAGCGCGTGTTCAGAGGGTTTGGCGATAACTAGCGGCTCTATTGGGACGAAACTACAGTGTTGATTGGCGCGGGCTTTCTGCTGTGATAGCTTGCCTGTCAGAAAGCCTGCGCTGGTCTTATCCCACCATCCCCGTCAGACTGAGCAACGCCAGCAGCCCAAAAAGGGCAATGACGCCGCCCGATAGACGATTGATCCAGAGCAACCAGCGATAGGTAAATTTTGCTCGTAGCAGACTGATGCCTCCGGTCAAGAAAAACCACCAGCTTGCCGAGCCGAGAAAGACGCCACCGACGACGAGCAGCGCGACGAGAGGGCTATGTTGCCCACCACCGACACCAATGCCCGCGAAGATTGCCACAAACGAGAGGATCGTCAGCGGATTGGTCAGCGTGAGCAAGAACGTCGAAACATAGGCACCGACGAAGCTGGTTGTCTTCGCTGCTGCGGCTGCTCGCTCGGCTGGTCTGGTCAGCAACGTCCTGCAGCCGAGATAGATCAAGAAAAGTCCGCCAATGCCACGCACCCAGCTTTGTTGATTGACGAGGAACGTCGCAATGACCGTGAGACCAAAACCAGCCACACAGCCATAGATACCATCCGCCGTCGCCACGCCCAATCCCGAAACAAGCCCGTAGAAGAAGCCCCGGTGAACGGTGCGTTGCATGCACAATACACTCATTGGTCCAACAGCAGCAGCAACCGAGAGGCCAATCAATACACCTCGTATTAAGAAACTCATCTCCATATCTTTTCTCCTGATACTAATTTGATGCCATAAAAAAAGTCGCCAGACCTTTTAATGAGGTCTGGCGACTGGTAACGTCTGCTTCTTTTGCTCAGGGAGTAGAGGGCATGCGAAGCGAACCAAACCTCATGGCGGTCTGGTTTACCTGCTGTTGCGCTATGTTACAAAAGCAATATTTGTATCGCTTCACTGCATGACTCCCTGCTGCCAGTTCAGATTGATTGCACCGAACAAGACAAGCTAAATATAGCATAGGCATAATGCTCAAGACAGTGAGGAATTTCACATCCTGAGTGAGGCATCGCGAACTTTTAGGAAAGGAGTTTGACACCGCCAATATCGTCCATTTCGCTGACGAATTTTTTTTGCGTATAAAACTCCACAATGCTCGCTGCGAGGCTAACCACGCGCTCGCGTAGTTCTGTCGGTTCCATCACCTCTATTTGTGCGCCGTGGCCGAGGATATATCCACAGGCGGAATCTTCCGTTTCGAAGAGGACGCGGACCGTGATCCAGCCATCTTCGCCCGGCGGATCAGCGCGTTCAATGCGGATCAGCCTGCCAGGAGGGATGCGCTCGAAGGTGGCTAGCGTCATGCGTAAGGTGGCCGGATAGCGTGGCAGGTTCGCGACGAAGTCGGTTGACGATTGGGACCAGTATGCCGCAAGATCGAATCCCTGAGGACGAGTATATGACTGATCTGTAATGCTGGCGTCACGAATGCGCGAGACGCGATAGGAGCGGATCTCCTCCTCAACCACCGCCACGAGGTACCAGACGCTGCCCTTTGCAACCAGCCCAAGCGGTTGGCTGTATCGCTCCACCAGTTTGCCATCGTTGCGCTGATACGTGAACCGCAACTCACGTTCTCGCCAGATCGCCTCTTGCAACAGCGGGAGAGCCGTTATATTCTCCTCAGTATGATGCCATCCCGTTACATCCACATGGATGCGCTGGCGGATATATTCCGCGTCACGACGAGAAACAGAAGGTAACGAGGCCAGTAATTTGATCAGAGCCGCCTCCGAAGTCTGGCGTAATCCCAGATCGGCTAAAAGGCGAGCGGGCTGGGTCAGAAAAAGCGTCTGGATCTCTGCTTCGTTCAGTCCTGTCAGATTGGTCCGGTACTCTTCCAGCAGCATCCAGCCTCCTCCTATACCCCGTTCCGCCACCACTGGAATCCCTGCCGCGCTTAAAGCGTCCATATCGCGGTAAATAGTGCGCTCCGAGACCTCTAGCCGCTTCGCCAACTCGCAAGCAGTAATGCGGCGATGCACCTGTAAATGCAGCAGAATAGAAAGCAATCGATCAGCCCGCATGATATCTCCTCGCCCTCTTCGCGATGGTATTGAGCCTCTGATCGAAAGTGTATCACAGAAATATGACAACAATCGTCAAGAATGAGCGATTTTTGACCTTTTTTCGCGTGTCATTTTCGGGGGGATGTGTGCTTCAAACTGATCGATGTATGAAAAACTTTTCCTCTTTCAGGGAAGCAAAAAGACGGCAACAACGTTACTTGTATTTGTAGTCATTTTTAGGTATATTACTAATCGACGATGATCTATGTAGCATTAGGAGGAATAGGCACATGCAGCCACAGACGATGCCACATCCCGTTTCGCTTGTGAGTGTTGCTGCCCCTGCCGATAGCGCTTTCCTTGAAACCTGGGAAACCTACCTGCTCCCTCTTCAGCAGGCTGGACTCATCACGTTCTGGTCTAAAAGTCAACTCTCTGTCGGAGCCAATCAGCAAGAGCAGATGTTGGCTCATCTGGACCAGGCTAATTATATCGTCTTCTTGCTTAGTGCTGATTTCTTTGCTTGTAATATCTGCCTTGCGCTCATGGACGAAGGGCTGCTTCGCCAGCAGCAAGGGAGCACCGTCGTCATTCCGCTGCTTGTGCGTCCAGTCGCATGGCAAAATTCGCCTCTGGGAGTCTTTACATGCTTGCCC
>DASTZT010000617.1:0-6572 GCA_035764225.1 Ktedonobacteraceae bacterium | reverse complement strand
GTCGAAACGGAAGGGCGCGAATGCCTACGTGTTTTTCTCACGTAGCAATGAAGCAAGCTTTGAAGCGAATGCTCAGGAACCACTAGGAACATTGGAACGCTTCGTAAATGCTTTGCTAGCGTCTGGCAAGTTCAAGCTCGTTTATGCTAATCGAGATGCGGAAGTTCTTCAGTTTGTGAGTACAGGAGCGGGAGGTAAACCCTGATGCGTACATTCGTGTGGCCGCTGATTGTGATTATATCGACGTATCTGGTTGGCCTGGTGACCTTTATCTTTCCCGGCGCGACGGTACGCCCCTTGCTGGAGATGTGGTTTCTCTTCGTCTGTCCTGGAATAGTCGTAGTGCGTTTCTTGCGCCTGCGCTCACCTGCTGCCGAATGGTCGCTGATTGTGGCGCTGAGCCTGGCCGTCGATGGAATTGTCTCCGGCATCCTGCTCTATGCTGGCAAGTGGTCGCCGTTTGCTATCCTGGTAATCTTGATGATGTTTTGCTCCGTGGGGGTCAGTATCTACCTCTTTACGGCGCTGATGGTCTTCTTTAGAGGCGGGAAAAGAGAGATTGTGGCGGCATCCCTCAATCAAGAACGAACGCGCTATTAACAGACCGTAGCCCTTTTGCGCCTTTGTGTCTCCTTATACGAGAGATGGGAAATCTTTCGTATAAGGAGATATTTATTTGATTAAAGGTATATTAGTAAAAGTTTAGCCTACACTTAAGATTTTTATTGTTGACTTGCAATACTCCTCTAGTTCAGGTATCGTATAAATATGCTGATGAAGCAGGTAAGTTTCGATGAAGTGGTTAAGCTTCAGCAGGAAGCTCATATAATCATCTTTTCAATGCAATAGTTGTTTTAGCGAAGATAGACAAGGAGTGTAACAATGACATTTGCAAGTATGGTTCTGGCCGACATTTCTTTAACTGCCGTTCTCTGGTGGGTGATTGTTGGTTTGATTGCAGGCTTTCTGGCAAGCGTAGTAATGCGCGGTGGTGGTTATGGGATCGTTGGTGATATTATCGTTGGTATTGTTGGGGCGATAATCGGCGGTTTTCTCGCCAGCCTGCTTGGGATTGCCACAGGTGGTCTAATCGGGACGATCATCATCGCCTTTATCGGAGCCTGTATCCTGATCGCGATCCTGCGAGCCGTCTCTCGTGGCTCTATGGGCCGTCGTCGTCTATAAGATGGCGCTTGTAAAACGAAGATAAGCCAGCACTGGAGGCATTAATATGATGCCTCCAGTGCTATTTTTCTATCTATTTCTCTGTCAGTCGGTCGTAGGCTCGCAATGTCATCAACGCGTCAATGGTGATACATGCGCGCCACTCTAGCTCCGCCGCAGGTGTCCAGGCAAACCAGTTGATGGGCCAGCCGCCATCCTCCTGCTGGGCTGCCGCTAGAGCATCCAGGTGAGCATTGATGATGCTATCCGTGAAGAGTCGGCGTGCAATGCTGGTGGGACGTGGAGCAAAATTGAGCGGCGAATGGGTCTCGGCTTCTCTTAGTGCGGCGGGATCAAGCGCAACCAGCTTTTGCTCTAGAATTTTTTTGCCAACGTGAGCAAAGGCCTGCTCTGCCCGTTTCCTATCGGGCGCAAAATCTAGAAAAGGTAGCACTGCTCGCATCTCATAGGGACTGGTTGTTTCGATTGCGGCGATCTGCTGCCAGCAATATGCGCTTGCTCTCTCCAGCCAGGGATGCTGCACCCGGTATTTATATAGCAGCGCGGCGATGGCAGCGGTAGGATTGAGCGAGGCGGGAGGCTGATCGCCTATTTCCCACCAGGGAGCGCGTGGATAGGCCATTGCCGAGGGCAGCATAAAAGGTACACCGCCTTCAGTAGTAGTGATCGTGAGCAGATAGTCACAAATGTGCTGGACCATCGGATCTGTAACGGCATTGATTTCATCAAGTATCACCAGAGCCGTCCAGGTCGGGACCGGTTGGCTCACCGGTCCACGCAGATCGGGTTCAAGCCCGTTGCCAAAACCGCCATCAGAATTTTGATAGGGGCGAAGTGCCGCCAGCACGGCTTGATCTTGTCCTTGGAGAAAATGGTAACTGAAGCGATAGCGGTCGAGCAAACGAGCCGTACGCCAGATGAAATCGGTGGCTTTCGCAAGGTCGGGTTGATTTGACATCGCCAATATTTCTCCTTCTCGTATATTTCTCTTCGTTTAATAACTTTCCTTGTGAGGTAAGTATAGGCTAGAATGTGGCTAGATTCGGTCCTATTTGATCGGTTCTGACAAAAATCCAGGAGATTCTAAGGAAGGAAGATCATACGATGTATTCGCCCGTGACTCGTCTCCTCACCGTGCTCGATCTGCTCCAGGCTCGCCCAAGTATTACCGCGAGCGAGCTTGCGCAACGCCTGGAAGTCAATGCTCGTAGCGCCCGCCGCTACATTACGATGCTTCAAGAGCTGGGCATTCCGGTTGAGGCAGAACGGGGACGCTATGGTGGATATCGACTCCGCCCAGGCTTCAAGCTTCCTCCTTTAATGTGGACAGAAGAGGAGGCGCTGGCTGTCACGCTTGGATTGCAAACTGTGCAACAACTGGGGTTGACGAGCGCGACCCCTGCGGTTGTCAGCGCGCTGGCGAAGGTTGAGCGCGTTTTGCCGTTAGCTTTGCGTGAGCGTATGCAAGCGGTGCAAGAAACTGTAACTCTTGACTTACCATCATCTCCGGTCGCTTCCCTGGCAGAGCATATTGTGACATTGAGTACAGCCACGTATCAAAAACGACGAGTGTGGCTATGCTATCAGGCCAAAGCTGGCGAGAAAACTGAGAGGATGCTGGATTGCTATGGCCTGGTCTATCATGATGAACGCTGGTATACTATTGGTTACTGTCACCTGCGCCAAACCGTGAGGATCTTTCGGCTCGACCGCATCCTACAGGCCGAGCTACGAGAAGAACGCTTTCAACGTCCACAGGAGTTTGATTGTTTAGCCTATACCTTGCAAGAGTTTGCAGACATCCCTTCGCGCTGGCTTGCCGAGGTGCTGCTGTATACCTCTCTTGAGTCTGTGCGTTTGTTGGTGCCTGTGGCATTTGCGACGCTAGAGGAGACGCCGGATGGTGTTTTGTTGCGAGCCTACGAGGATGATTTAGATCACCTGGCACGTTTTCTCGTGCATCTCGGCTGTCCTTTTCTGGTGAGGCAACCTCCAGAACTGCTTGATGCTATGCAAAGGTTAGGAGAAGAGATTGCGGCTATGATAGCAAAAGCGCAGCACTACCAGCATCACTCGCTCTCCTAAGAAATATCTTGCACTAACTTTGACAAGCGAGCCGAAACCATTGTACAACTGAACAATGCTAGTACGTTATTCTATTTATGGGAGCAGAAGCGGATGAGTACTGAGGGAAAAGTCACGCTAGAGCGGCATGGGCATGTCTTGCTGATCGGGTTAGATCGCGCGGCCAAGCGTAATGCCTTTGATCGGGCAATGCTGGATGCGCTCGGTAAAGCGTATGGCGAGCTGGAACGCGATGCTGATTTGCGCTGTGGTGTGTTGTTTGCTCACGGCGACCACTTCACGGCTGGCCTGGAATTGACGCAGTTTATTGATCGCCTGGGCCGGGGTGTGCAGGATGTAGCAGAAGGGGCGCTTGATCCGCTAGGCATTACGGGGCCGCGCCTATCGAAGCCGATGGTTTGTGCGCTTCAGGGTATTTGCCTGACAATCGGCATTGAGCTAATGCTGGCTACCGATATTCGCATAGCGGCAGCCAATACGCGCTTTGCCCAGATAGAGATTAAGCGTGGCATCTATCCCATTGGCGGGGCGACGATTCGTTTTGTGCGCGAGGCTGGTTGGGGCAACGCCATGCGCTATTTGCTCACGGGCGACGAGTTCAGCGCACAGGAGGCTTTTCGTATCGGCTTGGTGCAGGAAGTGGTTGAGCCTGGACGACAGCTTGCGCGTGCCGAAGAGATTGCGCAGATTATTGCTCAGCAAGCTCCTCTGGGCGTGTATGCGACCCTCAAAGCTAGCCGCTTTGCGCTTACGGCGGGCGAAGAGGAGGCGATGCGGCACCTGGCTCCCTCGCTGGCTCCCCTGCTGCAAAGCGAGGACGCGCAAGAAGGCATCCGCTCCTTTATTGAGCGTCGCCCCGCCAATTTTAAAGGCAAATAACATTCAATGCTTAATTGGGCAGGGCGTTCGTGAGCATGGCCCAGAGATCGCCGGGTTCGCTGGTGAGGCGGTACCAGACGGCAATTTGCAGATGGCTGCCTGCGAATTGTGGTTGCTGCTCCAGGATCTGGCGGAAATTGGTAATGATGCCATAGAGGTTTTGCGCGGTATGATACCAGACGGCGTGCTTCACTCTGGCAGCATCGGTATAGACAAAGTGAGCTGACGTGGTATCGTTCAGGTCGCTGGCTCCTGCGTCAATCTGGGTTGTGGCGAGCTGGCTATATAACGTGCGGGCATCCTGGTAGGCAATCAGGCCATCGTAGACCCAGGAGCCGCCACTGACATGCCATCTGGCTCCATAGAGCGGGAACTCCCAGATGATGTAAGGGAGCATCTGCGGCATGGTTTGCAGGGTATAGGCCAGCAGTTGTTTGAGCCAGGGGACGCTAACGGTTGGTCCTGGCGTGAAATAGGACTGATCGAGCGCCATGACAACCAGGAAGTCGGCAGCGTGCCCTAGCAGCCGCCAATCTTCAAAGCCGTTGAGGTTGTAATAGTCGTCATGATCGCTAATTTTGTGGATCAGCGCGATCCCGTACAATTTGTGTAGAGGCTTGAGCGCATTCCATACTTGCTGGTTATAAGTGGCAAATAGTTGCTGGATGGAGGGGTACGTGCGATCAGCGCCCTCCAGATCCATGATAACCCCATCGTAGTTGGCTCTCATGACTTCGTTGACAATAGCATCGATATAAGATTTGGTAGATATAGCTTTATCGATATAAGCCGCCTGCTGATAAGGGGTCCAGGCATCTGCCGCGCCATCGGTCTGCATAGTGATGGTAAGATAGGCCATGCCACCTTTGCTGTGGACGAGCTGCACCACATTATCCATGCTCAGGCTGCCCGGTTGACAGGTGTTGCTCGATCCATTGATAAGCTGCCCAGTGGTCGGGTCGAGCCAGCCTGTGCCCACCAGCGCGGCATCTGGAATCGTGTCGGCTGTTTGCGTATAGGTCTGCAATCCCTGTCTGCAATCTCGGCCCAGAATCCAGCTTAGCGAGGCCACTTTGCCACTAAGTAGCCGCATCGGTTGCGCCTGTTGTTGGGCTGGCTGTGCGCCAAAGATGAGCACCTGACTTTTTGGCGCTGTGACCTGAAGCCAGCCCGCAAACAAGAAGGCGAGCGCGACCACAACGATGGGCACGATGAATTTTGCGCGGCGGAAAAATCGTTCCCCTGCACTCGGTCGTGCCTGGTTGATCGATTGCCGGACGGGATATTGTATGCCTGTCTGACTGGAGGTACGAATGCGACTATCTTTCATCCTTTGCCTCAAGGAATGCTCGTACCGCGTCCCACTTTGCCTCGATCTGTGGTGGCGGACTAAAAACTTTAGACAGAACCAGACTATTTTTGAGGCCATGACTGGTTAAAATACCCACGACTCCCAGTTGCCTGGTTTCGTCGGCTGACAGTAAGCCCGTAGCGATGGCGCGGCGCATGCCTGCCAGGGCCGACGCGCTGGCAGCTTCGCAATAGATGCCTTCGTACGCGGCTAAATCTTTGAGCGCCTGCATCATCTCGTCGTCGGAGACGGCAACCGCTCCACCTTGCGACTCAACGATGGCTTTGTAGGCGTGGTAGCCGCTGACCCGGTGGCTAATCGGCGGCGCGATATTGGGCGTGGTATGCTCAAGCAGCGCGGGTACTTGCTGGTGTTGCTCCCAGGCGGAGGCGAGCGATGCGGCTCCCATCGGTTGCACCGCGAACATACGTGGAAGGCGATCAATAAAGCCTAGCTCTTTAAAGGTGACAAAGCCCTGCCAGATGCCAAAGAGGTCGGTGCCTGTGCCGGTGGGAACGAAGACTGCTGCGGGAGCCTGCCAACCCAGCTGCTCGCAGATTTCAAAGGCGGTGGTTTTGTCGCCATCGGTCTGATACGCCTGGAAGTTGTGCATAAAGGACCAGCCCAGCTCAGTCTCGATCTGGTCAGCCAGTGCGTAAAGCTGTCCCAAGTCTCCTCCAGAGGGTGTAGCAATCTTCGCGCCATAGGCGCTGATCTGCACATATTTCTCGACGTTGACCGCCGCATTTTGTCCGGCCAGTCCTGCCGCGCCAAGCAAAAATACTAGCGCCGGAAGACCCGCTTTTGCCGCAGCCGCAGCCATTGCGGAACCAATATTGCCGGAGGTGAGGCAGGCCACTCCCTTTGCCCCTTGCTCCCATGCCACGCTGGTCGCGACGCCGATGGGACGATCTTTAAAAGATCCGCTGGGGTTAAGCCCTTCTACCTTCATCATCAGCGCATGTCCCCCGCTCACCTCTGGTAGACGCGTGAGGCGAGTCAAACGTGTCCCGCCAGCGCCCAGATCGATGCGAAAGGCGGGATCGCTGACTGGCAATAGCTCATGATAGCG
>DASTZT010000616.1:0-3863 GCA_035764225.1 Ktedonobacteraceae bacterium | reverse complement strand
CTGGTACAGGAAAGACGTATTGGCAGAGCATCATGCAAGGAGACTGACGATGTCTCGACCTTTTGTTTTACTGGATAAAATCAAGACTGTCTCTTCGCATCAGCAAGCTCCTGGTCCAGAGGGCTGGCGAGCATTAAAACTCATGCCAGCAATGCAACGTGATCCCTTGAGAACGCTTTTAAAGCTGACACAAGAATATGGCGATATCGTAAGGTTTCAACTGTTTGCCTGGCCTCTCTATCTGATTACCCATCCCGATCACATCAAATATATTCTGCAAGAGCAGTATCTTCATTATGACAAGGACATTTTTAATTATCGACTACTCAAGCGGTTTCTTGGCAATGGACTGTTAACCAATGAAGGAACATCCTGGCTCTCCCAGCGCCGCTTGATCCAGCCAGCTTTTCATCGGCAACACATCGCAACTTTTGGAACGTTGATGACGGAGGCAACCGTCACACGCATGCAGCACTGGCTACAAGGGAGATGAGAGCTTTTCCTACTTGCCAGATAGAACAAATGTGCTATACTATGAAAACAACGCGGCGTAGCCCGACGTGGCAAGATTTGTATCAGCACTCTATGTTATGAACTCTGAATATCCGCTATAATACACCATGTTGTAATGATTTTATGAGGAGTAAGCTGTGCGCTTCAGTTTGCAAGATGTGAAAAAGTCGGTCCAGCGACGCGCTGGCGAGCTGTCCGTCTCCCTGCACTTTCTGCGGCCTGGAGAGTTGCAGGCGGAGATAGCGCGCCTGATCGTCTACTATGAGGAGCTGTCAGGTCAGCCCCAGCGCAATTTCTCGCTTGATGATGCCCGCGCCTGGATTGGCGATTATCGTCTTGCTCACTGCTTGATTGCTACCCTGAGTCACTGGTATAGTTGGCGACAGCGCGAATGGACCGAGGTTTTGCAGGAGCTGCCCGGCCCGCCCAGGCTTGACGATATTACCTCGTCTGTGCAGTTGCGGTTAGCACTTTATGATTATGTCAGCCAGCACTATCACGGTTTTCTCGGTGAGCAGGCAAGGACCGAAGCGTTGCAAGCGTTTGCCGCTGACTACAATCTCGCAACTGCTGATCTGGAATACTTGCTGGCCCTCGATAGCGAAGATGAGGCGTTGCTCACACGCACGACTCCCCAGGCTCCCAGCGTGCAAGACGTTGCCACTGTATATAATCAGTGGGTTTTCGAGGCGGCCCTTTTCAATGCTTCTAGCGTCAGTTTCGCGATTGATTGCCGGGCTTTTAGCAGAAAAGTAGCTCAAGATGCTTCGACAACGGTCAGCATGGGCGTGGGGGCGGTTATCAAGCGTCTGTGTTATCTGGCGCGCGTGCTGGGTGTCTACTATGACCTCTCCTATGATACAGCTTCTATGGCACCCTCTGAAGAGCAAACGATGCTAGACTTGCCAGAGGTAACGCCTGCGCTCTTGACGCTGACGCTGTATGGACCCCAGGAGGTCACAGGCGCGCCTCAGCAGTATGGTCTGCGTCTGGCCCGTCTCTGTCGCCTGTTGCTGGGCTATGGCGTTGCGGGGGCTGCTGGCAATAAGGGCAAAACCTTGCTGGCTGCGGCGATTGTGGAGGCGGAGGCAAAGATTCATTTCTTGCAGCGTGCCTATACCTTTGCTATTGATAGCAAAGTGCTCAAATTTATCGCGTTGCCCCAGGATGAAGCGTCCGCCCAAAATGACTTTGCCGCAGCATCTCAAGCTGCCACGCCGCTTTTTGATAGCAGCATTGAACAATCTTTTTCGGAAGCGTTTCAGGCGCTTGCCGATGGTTGGGGCATGGATGGCTGGGAGTTGGAACGCGAACCGGAGCCTTTGCTGCTTCCCCAGAGCATATTTATCCCCGATTTCGCGCTGACCCGTACACACAGGCGTATCTATGTTGAGATTCTCGGTTTCTGGACCCCGGCTTACCGCGAGCGCAAAATTCAGAAGCTGCAGCAATTGCGCGGGCGCGATGATTTGCTGCTGGCAATTCCGCTGGAGGCGAAAGAAGCTTTTGCCAGTATTGCGCAAGATTTTCCTATCGTTTATTACCAGGGGCAGCTATCCGCGACCGATGTCTTGCAAGTGTTACGCAGCCGCTACGACGATTTTGGCGAGCGGCTGACGCGCATCGACGTTGCAACGGTGCGTCAACAGGTGAGGCGCGAAGGGTTGCTCTCGGAAAGAGCTTGCTATCCGGCGCTGTGTTGTTATCGTCGTTCAGAGTTACAACGAGCGGCAGAACTGGTGATTGATAACGAGATAGCATTTTTATCGGGGATAGGCCTTTATGATCTGAACTGGCTAGAGCAACTAAAACAGACGTTTATTGCCTGGATGCGTGAGCGTGCGGCTGTATCTCTGCCACAGGTTTTGGACGAGCTGAAAAGCCATAATCAGACTCTGCAAGAGTGTGAAGATACGACTATCGAGGCATTGCTAAATCTGTGGTCGGAAGTGCAGATACGCCGCGATTCGATCTTCGACGCACAGGTTGAGCTTGTCGCTCACGTCGATACAAGCGATGAAGCCGCAAATGAGAGGCAACCTGTAGCAGTGAGTGGGCCGCCGCTGGCTCTTGCAAAAGAGGAGAAGCGGACCGAGCGTGAGAAGCGTCCGGTTGCGAGAAAGCGCGTGGTGAAGGAGAGGCCCGCGCTGCAAGAAGATTTATGGGGATAATTGATCCCCATACTATGCGGCTTATCTCCTTGCCCGACCGCAATCCCCGAAATTATGGGTATGGTGAGCGTGGGATGACGCTTATCCTGGGTCAGTCCTCGATCCATGAACTATAGCTGCTGACGATTCATCAGGACGTTGGCGAGGATGACGAAAAGGCTGAAAACTCCCATACCGATGAAGGTGAATGCCTGGATGATGTGCGAGCCAGAATTGTTGAGAATGATGGCGATGGCACAAAAGAAAAAGATCATCCAGAGGATTAATGATGTAATCGCCATACCCATGCGTAGATTGAGCAGATGCTCTCTAAGGTGCGCATTGCGCTCTTTTTGCTCAACGAGCTTCTGATCGAAAGAACGGGCTTCAAGGTCGTTTTTGTAGTGGTGCGATGCTTCATAGCCGCCTTCATAAAATTTGGCTTCAGCAGGCGGGGTATTGCCGAATTGCATTTCCTGTTGTGACATAGATAAGACCTCCCTATCGATGGGCTTTGACCGCTAATCATTGAGTATATTGTCCGCCCAAAAATCCCTCAGCGCCACAGAGAATGAAATTGCTGAAGAGATATATTTGACGCTACTCTAGTTACGATTGCTATGGGGATATGTTGCAAAGGGTGGGTGTGGTCCTGTCTGCTGTCCATTTTAGCAGTCTCAGAAAGCAACTCTTTAGCGAGATAACGGGCTTTGTTGACCCATCTCCCGCTAAAGAGAAAGTTACGAGCATCCCCTTGTAACTTACAAAACATTATAAGATAGTTGCACGGAAAAGCATAGCATGAAAATATGTCACTGTCAATATAATTTTGCTGGTTACAAAAGAGCTTTTCATGCTGGTTGAAGTGTAGTACCATAACGAATGGGATGTGAGGGAGAAGGAAGCTTACAGATTTTAGAGGGGTTTTGTATTTATGGAGAGTGCTTGTCTGGATTTTTTAAACAGCGAGTTTCGTGATTTTCGTGGTCGATGGGTACGAGATGATCTTCTGCAACCTGGCTGGTTAGAGCAATTCCTGGCTCGTTGGGACTTACAAGTTGCGGTTCCGCTGGAGCCTGCAACTCTGGATGCGCTGCAAGCGTTACGCGCTTTGTTACTGCGTGTTGTGGATGGACTGGTGAGTGGCGATCAGTCTTCCCCTGCCGATCTAGATGCGTTGAATACGTATTTGCTCAAGGT
>DASTZT010000615.1:0-2033 GCA_035764225.1 Ktedonobacteraceae bacterium | reverse complement strand
GGTCAAGCCCCGTTGCCTCTGCCAGTTCGATTTCTGTGGGTTCGCGACCAAGTTCTTGCAGGAGACGTTGCCGTTCACGACGAATGCGGTTCAGAGCGGTATTGACATAGACGGGGAGACGGATCGTGCGCCCTTTGTCGGCGACTGCACGGCTGATAGCCTGACGTATCCACCAGGTAGCGTGGGTGGAGAAGCGGTGGCCGCGACGCCAATCGTAGCGTTGAACGGCACGGATCAGTCCAATATTGCCTTCCTGAATAAGATCCAGCAACGTCAAGCCACGTCCAACGTAACGCTTGGCAATGCTGACCACCAGGCGAAGGTTCGCCAGGATAAACTGCTTCATCGCATCGCGGTCTCCGGCCTCAATCCGTTGAGCCAGCTCTATTTCGCGCTCATGCGTAATCATGGGAACGCGTCCAATCTCACGCAGATAGGTCATAACAGCATCCGATTCACCCGCATCAGTGGCATTGACAGCATTCTCATCTTGATACTCTGAGCGGCGGCGACGGATGGCTGCGCGACGAGCCGGGTGCTCTTCAGTTGTGACAGTCGGCATACTGAGGATGGCATCAACCTCTTCTAGTTCAGGCGCTTCCGCCATTGGAGCTAGATCCTCATGCATATCAGGAACTTCTTCTAGTGGTCCCGTCTCTAACTCGAGTGGACCTGTATCTATAGTAGTAAGGTCTTCATTCGCAAGGTCTTCGTCCAACTCGTGTTCGTCTTTTCCTGACTCCTCTCCCACATCGCTCTCCGGTGTATAGCCAAGATCTTTTGTCAGCAATTGTTCAACAATATCGTCGCATTGCTTCCCAAGATCTATTGGGGTTTTTGAATTAGTGAAGGTAAGCGTTGTTCCCGTCATGGCACGCTTCGAGTCTATCATTGTGCGCCCTCCATGAAAAGTAGTATATCCTAAGCAGCAAGATATGTAGTTTGTTCGGTCTGGTCCTACACTCAGGGAAAGCGAGCCTTCATCGAACTCTTCAGTCCGAGTGCCGAGTGGGAGGAAATCAATGACATGCGTCCTGTCTCTACTAGTAGAAACATCGCCAGGTCGGAAATTATTCCTACTCTAATTATAACGCAAGTTCCCCTTTCATTCTAGTCCCTACAGCCCGTTTTTTGGGGCAAATTTCCTTCTGAAATCTCTAGCATGTTGGTAATCCACCCTTATCATACTATACGCAAAACAACCCTCTAAGGTGGCAAATGATCTGAACTTTCATGCGCTAACTCCTCTAATATTTTGCTTTTGTCTGCTAAGTGGTGGACGTGCGTTGATTTCGCAACATGCACCCTCTGAGCCATTCTAAGGAGACGCTGTATAAGATAGACGGCGATCAGGAACGCGACTAAAAAAAGGGAGATGGTGCCAAGAACATCACCGGCTGCCTCCCAGCTTGCGCCAAAGGCATAACCGAAACTAAGAGGAAGGATCGCGCCTATCGCTTCTCCGCCAGTGTCGTAAAGGAGAAAGCGGCGATAGGGATAGATCTCGGCCCCTGCGAGCAGATTAACCGCCCCTCCCAGGCCGGAAAGCAGGAAACGACTCAAAAAGATGGCCCAGGCACCGTGTTTGTGGAAGTAAGTGCGAGAGCGTGTGATGGTGAGAGGTGAGACAACGTAAAAACTTCTCTCTATCTCTAGCCATGTAATTAATCTTGCTCCCACTTGCTTTCCAACGAAGTAGCCCAGGCTATCTCCACTGACGGCTGCTGTAATAGAGATGATAGCCAGCAAAACAATGTTGAAATCGCCCAGAGCGGCAAAAGCCCCTGCTGCCAGTAAAACCAGGGTGATGGGCAGTGGAACGCCTATCGCTGCCACGAAAACGCTCAGCCAGAGCGCGGGATAGCCATATTGTTGTAACCAGCTAATAAGTGTTGGCAAGTATGTGCTCAATATGCCATCCCTCCTGATACTGGTTGTTTTCTGGGGGAATGGCTGGGCGAGCGCGGTTGGTACGGTGGACGAAACGGATGTTGCTTACGATAGGTCGTAATAGCCGTTTGCAGCGTGTGGAT